>NZ_JBPKJP010000080.1:0-19312 GCF_051217035.1 Lysobacter sp. 1R34A | reverse complement strand
CCGAACGGGGCGATGCCGCCGCCGGGCCTGCTTCCGGCCTGAGCCCGGGCCGCGACGCCCGGATCGCCGCCAGCCCTCGACCGCCCGGCGGAAGCGGGCCACGGCAGACAGGCCGCGTGCCTGACGCCGCTCTCTCTCTCTACTCATCGAGCCTCGTGGCGCGTCCGGCCGAATGCCGGTCGCCGACGCGGGGCCTCCGGATCGCTCCGACCGCGCTCCGGTGCTCATGGAGTCCTGCTCATGTCTCGCGCATCGTTTCGGCTGACCTCGGGGAGGCGCGCATGAGCGCCTCGTCTTCCTCCGCCACCCTGCGTACGCCGCTGATCGAGATGCTGATCGGCGCCTCGGTGATCAGCAGTTCGGCGGTGTTCGTCAAATGGGTCGAGATCGGCCCGGCCGCCTCGGCGTTCTGGCGCATGGCCCTGGCCGGGGTGATCCTGCTGGCGCTGCTCGGCCAGCCCTGGCGGCGCGGCCGCATGCGCCATTGGCGCCCGGACGCGCGCACCCTGGGCCTGGTGATGCTCGGCGCAGCCTTCCTCGCGCTGGACCTGTGGCTCTGGCACCGCAGCATCCTGTATGTCGGGGTCGGCTTGGCGACTTTGCTCGCCAACTTCCAGGTCTTCGTCCTCGCCGGTGTCGGCGCCCTGGTGTTCGGCGAACGCGCCGGCTGGCGCTTGTGGGTGGGCCTGCTGATGGGCCTGGTCGGCCTGGGCCTGTTGCTCGCGCCGGGCTGGGAAAGCGTCGACGCGCGTTTCCGTCTCGGCGTGATCTACGGCCTCGGCACGGCGCTGGCCTACGGCGTGTTCCTGCTCGCCTTCCGTGCCGCGCAGGCGCGGCGCCGGCAGACCCCGAACGAGGCCCTGCAGTGGTGGCTGTGCCTCGGCAGCGCGGCGATGCTCGGCGTGTCGGTGCCGTTCGGCGGCGAAAACCTGATCCCCGCCAGCGCCCACGACTGGACGATCCTGTTCGCCTACGCCGCGATCGCCCAGGTGCTGGGCTGGCTGGTGATCGGCCGCGCCATGCCGCAACTGCCGGCCGGCATCGTCGGCCTGTGCCTGCTGCTGCAACCCTTGCTGGCCTACGTCTGGGATGTGCTGCTGTTCCACAAGCACCTGGGCGGCATGGAGTTGCTCGGCATCGGCCTGTCCCTGGCCGGGATCTTCCTCGGCCTGTTGCGCGGGGACCAACCGATGTTTTCGGTGCGTCGCGGCGACGCCGCCTGAACCGCGCTTTCCTCATCCTCCTGTCTGCGGCAAGGTAAGCGCATGAACGAACCCCTGAAGAACGACTCCCTGAAAAGCATCGATGCGCTGATCCGCGCGGTCGCCGATTTCCCCAAGCCGGGGGTGACCTTTCGCGACATCACCCCGTTGCTGGCCGACGCCGGCGGTTTCGCGCGCTGCATAGACGCCCTGGCCGAGCCCTGGCAGGGCAGCGGCGTTCAGGCCGTATGCGGCATCGAGTCGCGCGGTTTCATCTTCGGCGCCGCCCTGGCGCAGAAGCTGCACGCCGGCTTCGTACCCGTGCGCAAGCCGGGCAAGCTGCCGCCGCCGTTGATCGCGGTCGAATACGAACTGGAATACGGCCGCGACCAGTTGCAGGTACGCAGCGATGCCTTGAAGCCCGGCGAACGCACCTTGCTGGTGGACGACGTCCTGGCTACCGGCGGCACCCTGGCGGCCGCGCGCGAACTGGTCGAGCGGCTGGATGCGGTGCTGGTCGGCGCGAGCGTGTTGATCGAACTCGACGCCCTGCGCGGCCGCGAACGCTGGTCGGGCGATGCGCCGGTGCATGCGTTGTTGCATTACTGAGGGTTGGGGGGGGCGCGGCTCGCGTTGCGATGGCGCATGTTTTCAGGCGGGTGGCGAGGCGACCGGGAGCCTGCGCGGTCGCGACTTGCGTCGCTCCTACCCTGATGGGCTGGCGTCGGCATCGGCGCGAGATTGAGGCGTCGTGGTCGCGACTTACGTCGCTCCTACATAGGCCTGACGCTTGCAACGCAATGCCGTGAGTCCATCCCCTGTAGGAGCGACGTAAGTCGCGACCGCGGAACGCGCAGAGGCGACGTGGCCGTCATCGTTCGTAGAAGCGGGGGCACTCTCGAAGGGTAGGAGCGGCGCAAGCCGCGACCACGGGACATGTAGAGGCCGCAATGCCTTCGTGATCGATCGAAGGGATAATTTTTCGCGGGGTAGGAGCGGCGCGAGCCGCGACCGCGCCGTTGCGGGCTCGCGGCGCATACTTCGTGGAAGATCAACATCAACATCAAGATCAAGATCAAACCCAAAGCTTCCGCCACTAAAGCGACGGGTTACTTTCTTTTGTCTAAAGCAACAAAAGAAAGGTAACCAAAGAAGTTGCTTTTCTTTGAGTCAAGGGCCCGCACGAGCGATGCCGACGCGGGGCTCTACATACGGGACATCCCTGTCCCGATGAAAAACGGCCCGCATCCCTGCGGGCCGCCCTCCGGGTCTTCGATTGCCTTCGCTAGTGCGCGGCGGCGCACGGCCAAAGCCAAGGCCAAATCCAAGGCCAAGGCCGAAAGCAAAACCGGGGTGGGCGGGGTGATGCCGGGCGCTGCCAACTCGAAGCCAACCCACCCGCTTGAATCCCGGCCCCGATCCCCACATCTCAACCGCACGGCGTCCTTCGACGCAAACGGAGACAAGACGATGGCCGGTTCCTCCATTCCTGGCGTGGGCGCGTTCAAGCAGCGCATGCCGCAACGTGAAGATGCGTTGCCCGGGCGCGGTACGCCGCTGCCGCTGGACAATGTCCATCATGTGCTGGGGCGGCCGTTGCGCGACGGGTTCGAGGGGCTGGCGCGGGTCCAGTTCGGAATGGGCTGTTTCTGGGGCGCCGAACGCAAGTTCTGGTCGCTGCCGGGTGTATTCACGACGGCGGTCGGGTATTCGGGCGGTTACACCCCCAATCCGAGTTATCGCGAGGTCTGCAGCGGTCAGACCGGGCACACCGAAGCGGTGTTGGTGGTCTACGACCCCAAGCTGATCGCGTTCGAGGATCTGCTCCGGGTGTTCTGGGAGAGCCACGACCCGACCCAGGGCATGCGCCAGGGCAACGACGAAGGCACGCAATACCGGTCGGCGCTGTACTGCGAGACCGAGAGCCAGTACCAGGCCGCCCTGGCCAGTCGCGATGCCTTCCAGGCGAAGTTGCGCGAGGCCGGGTACGGCGAGATCACCACCGAGATCGTGCACCCGGCGCCGACGTTCTATTACGCCGAGAACGAGCACCAGCAATATCTGTCGAAGAATCCGATGGGCTATTGCGGCCTCGGCGGCACCGGAGTGAGTTGCCCGATCGGCGTGGCCGTCTGAGCAGGGCGGATCCTGGCAGGCCCGATCCAGGCAGGCCCGATCCAGGCAAGTCCGATCCAGGCAAGTCCGATCCAGGCAAGTCCGATACGGCGCACTTCGGTGCGCCGTTTCTTTTGGCCGACGGCGGCGGTTACCGGCCGAGGGCCTCGGCCAAGGGCGTTTGCGCCAGACCCGCAGGCCAAAGGACGCTCGTGTCGCTGCGAAGATAACGGCCCGTCGGCCGGCACGGGCGCCGGCGGTCGGTCGGCCTGCATCCGTAGATCGGCGGGCCTCGGTCAGTAGGCCTGGATCGAGCAGGCATAGACCAGCTCGCAGGCGCCCTTGCCGCTGTCGGTGCGGCTCATCGAGCTGTCCCAGCGCAGGCCCTGCTCGTTCTCGACCCGCACCAGCCAGCCGTCGACGCGCACGCGCTGGTCCTTGCGCACGCGCTTGAGCGCACGGGCGACTTCGGCGCTGGCCGGAATGATGTGCAGGTTGCCGACCGAGCGTTGCATCTCGTCGACCGGAATCGGCGGCTTGCCGTAGTAGCGATAGGTCAGGAAACGCACTTCCTGGGTGATGTCGAGTTGCGACAGGACCTTGTCCTCGCGCATCCGCCCCCAGCCGATCGCCAGGTCGGTCGGCGAGAACTCGGCCTCGCGCCCCATCCGGTAGTCGCGTCGCGACAGCACCCGGCCGTCGATGCTGAAGCCGGCCAGCGGCGTCGCCGCGCCCGGTTCGAGCCGGAACGGCCGCAGCGAAGCGGGCACCGGGGTCTGCAGGGGTTCGGCCCCGTCGGCCACGCGCGGCGGCATCGGGCAGTCGATGCTCGCGCCGTCCGCCGGGGCGGGGAAGTGCAACGGACGCGGCGACACCGGCGAGTACCACCAGCCGATCGCGCTCAAAATCAGGCAACACACGACCCAGGCGCGTGGGCTCATCGCGTGTCCCGGGCCGGCTTGCGCGCGCCGTGCCCGTTGCCGCGCGGCGGTTGCAGCAACGAAGCCGGCAACTTGCGCAGTTCCTCGGCCAACTGCAGCAGGAAGTCCGACATCGCCGAACTGCGCCGCCACAGCATGCCGATCTGCCGGTGCGGCGGGTCGCCGGCGAAGCGCAGCAGGTGGATGTCGGGCGACTGCGGCACCGGCGGCTGTACCGCGAGCATCGGCAGCAAGGTGATGCCGACCCCGGCGGCGACCATCTGCCGCAGGGTCTCCAGGCTGGTGGCGCGAAAGCCGTCGCGCTCGTCGGCGCCGGACATGCGGCAGACGTCGAGCGCCTGGTCGCGCAGGCAATGGCCTTCTTCGAGCAGCAGCAGGTGCTGGTCGTCGAGATCGTGCAGTTCGAGGGTGTCGCGCCCGGCCATCGGGTGCTGTTGCGGCACCGCCAGCAGGAAGGGCTCGTCGAACAGCGGTTCGACGTGCAACTGGTCGTCGTGGATCGGCAGCGCCAGCAGGCCGGCGTCGAGGCGGCCGTCGCGCAGCCGGGCCAGGATCTGGTCGGTCTTTTCCTCGACCAACAGCAATTCCAGGCGCGGGAAACGCTTGCGCAGCCCCGGCACCACATGCGGCAGCAGGTAAGGGCCGAGGGTGGGGAACAGCCCCAGCCGCACCGTGCCGGCCTCCGGGTCCTGGCTGCGTCGGGCGATCTCGCTCATCTGCTCGACGTCGGCGATGACTTTGCGCGCGCGCTCGGCGATGTCGCGCCCGACCGGGGTCAGCATGACCCGGCGCGGCGCGCGCTCGACCAGCGACACGCCGAGTTCCTCCTCGAGCTTCTTGATCTGGGTCGAAAGCGTGGGCTGGCTCACGAAGCTTGCGGCGGCGGCGCGGCCAAAATGCTTGTGATCGGCCAAGGCGACCAGATATTTGAGATCACGCAGGTTCATCGATAGCCGCCAATTGACATAGACTATCGCCATAATAGGAACAATTCATTTCAGTAATCAATTGCTGGGGTGCAACATACGACCCCTGAGTTGTTCCTCGGCAACAACCCCTCTTCATCCCTCCCATCCCTTCAAGGAGTCATCCGAATGCTTTCGATCGGCGAAAAGTTCCCGAAATTCAAGGTCAAGGCCACCGTCGGTATCGAAAACCTCGACACCGCGTTCGCCGACATCGACAACGACACCTACAAGGGCAAGTGGCTGCTGGTGTTCTTCTACCCGAAGGACTTCACCTTCGTCTGCCCGACCGAGATCAAGGGCTTCGGCGACCTGAACCAGCAGTTCCTCGACCGGGACTGCCAGGTGCTGGCCGCCTCGACCGACAGCGAGTTCGTGCATCTGGCATGGCGCAAGGACCACAAGGACCTACGCGACCTGCCGTTCCCCATGCTCGCCGACATCAAGAAGGACCTGACCTCGGCCCTCGGCATCCTCTCTGAAGACGGCGTCGCCCAGCGCGCCACCTTCCTGGTCGATCCGGAAGGCGTCATCCGTTTCGTCTACGTCACCGACGGTTCGGTCGGCCGCAACCCGCAGGAAGTCCTGCGCGTGCTGGACGCCCTGCAGACCGACGAGCTGTGCCCGTGCAACTGGACCCAGGGCGAGAGCACCCTCAAGGTCGCCTGATCCGTTCGGATCGCACGACCCGGGAGTGATTCCCCGCGGAGCCGGATTCCGTGACCCGGCTCCCCTCTGGTTTTGCCTGCGCTGTCGGCCCGCCGCCAGCGCAGTTTTCAAAGTAGTCCCGCATGCGGGCCGGCCTCGCCGGTCCTCCCTCCCTCCCGTGCGGGATGCCCGCAGTCGGGGTTCGCCCCGACTGTTCCTATTCGCTCCATCCCGTTCGTGTCGTTTCCCAGCCAGCCGTGCGCGATGCGCATGCCCGCCAGGCGATGGCGCGTGCCCGGTCCCCGCGACCGCCGTCCCGTGCCGCCGCGACCCGACGATCCCCCGCCGATTCCAGGAGTTCTCCGATGAGCCTTTCCGATCTTCGCAACTCGCTTCCCGATTACGCCAAGGACCTCAAGCTCAACCTCGACAGCGTGCTCAGCGACGCCGGTTCGCCGGGCCTGGACGGCAAGCAGATCCGCGCCATCGCCCTGGCTTCGGCGATCGCCTCGCGCCACAAGCCGCTGGCCGCCGCGATCGAGGCCTTCGCCGCCGAGCAGTTGTCGCCGGAAGAAATCAACGGCGCCAAGGCCGCGGCCGCGGTGATGGCGATGAACAACATCTACTACCGCGCCACCCATCTCATCCAGAACGAAGAGTACGGCCAGCTGCGCGCCGGCCTGCGCATGAACGTCATGGCCAATCCGGGCATCGACAAGATGACCTTCGAGCTGGCTTCGCTGGCGGTGTCGGCGATCAACGGTTGCGGCGCGTGCATGGATTCGCACGAGAAGGTCGTGCGCAAGCACGAGATCAGCGCGCAGGGCGTGCAGAGTTCGCTGAAGATCGGCGCGGTGGTGCATGCGGTGGCGGTGACCTTGGAGCAGATGTGATCGGTTGATACGATCGATCAGTTCGATGTTGCTTCGAAATCGCCGGCGAATGCCGGCGATTTCGTTTGTGGGGCAGGTCGTGTTGCTTCTGCGTGTTGCTTGGTCGCGGCTCACGCCGCTCCTGCAGGGGGGATTCGCCACATCGCGTTGGGCCTCGTGCGGGCTCGCTCTGTAGGAGCGACGTGAGTCGCGACCGCGGGACGCGCAGATACAACGATGCCAACGGCATTCATCAAAGCGGCGTGCTTTCGCACGGTAGGAGCGGCGCAAGCCGCGACCGCCATGTCCGAATCTCGCGCCGTCTCCGGGTCCGTCCCTGTAGGAGCGACGTGAGTCGCGACTGCGACCTCTCACCTCGCGCCGATGCCGGCCGCGGCCCGTCAGGATAGAAGCGGCGCAAGCCGCGACATCGTTGCTCTATCTCGCGGTGTCTCGACCAGAAAGATGCTGATCAAGATCAAACCCAAAGCTTCCGCCACTAAAGCGGCGGGTTACTTTCTTTTGTCTGAAGCAACAAAAGAAAGCTAACCAAAGAAAAGTGCTTTTCCTTGAATCAAGGGCCCGCGTGTTCGATGCCGACGCGGGGCTCTACATACGGGACATCCCTGTCCCGATGAAAAACGGCGCGCATCCCTGCGCGCCGCCCTTTGGGTCTTCTACTGCCTTCGCTAGCGCGCAGCCACGCGCAGCTACGGCAACGGCAACCGTCGCCGGTTTCGCGGTCGCTCTCAACGCACCTCGAACTCATAGATCCGCGTCGCCGGGTCGCCGTTCTGGGTCGGGGTGCCGATATTGAGCTTGATGTAGCGGGCCGAGGTGGCGCTGATCGAATGGGTCGAGGTGCTGGCGGTGTTGGCGCTTACCGTGACCGGGGTGCTCCAGGTGCTGGCGTTCGTCGAGGTCTGGATGGTGAAGGCCTTGGTGTTCCAGGCGGTGGATTCGCCGCCGGCGCCGGCGTGCTTGACGACGAAACTGCTGACGGTCTGCGTCGAACCCAGGTCGACCTGCAGCCAGGACGACGCCGCCAGCGAGCAGAATTTGTCGGTGTTGCCGCCGGAGGTGCTGCCGTTGACCGCCTTGGCCGGGCCTTCGCTGCTGTTGCAGGCGGTCGAGCCGGTCGCGGGCTTGTTGAGGGCCAGGTTGACGTTGCCGCTGCCGACCGAGACGGTCTGGGTCTTGGTATGGGTCGCGCCGCCGTTGTCGGTGACGGTCAGAGTGACGGTGTAGTTGCCGGCGCTGGCGTAGGTACGGCTCGGGTTGGTCGCGGTCGAGGTCGAGCCGTCGCCGAAGTTCCAACTGCGCGAGGCGATGCTGCCGTCGCTGTCGCTCGAGGAATCGCTGAAGTTCGCGGTCAGGCCGTTGATGCTGACGCCGAAATTCGCCACCGGCGCGGTGTTGCCGCTGACCGCGTTGTTGATCGCGGCGGCGTACTGCGCGGTCGTGCCCTGGGCCCAGCACTTCTGAATGTCGTCGTACAGCCACAGGAAGCCGCCGCTGATGCCGGCGCTGGTCTTCCAGCCGGCCATGCGGGTCTGCACCTGCGCCGGACTGTCGCCGGCGGTGCAGCCGGTGCCGTGCTTGGTCCACAGGCCGGGCATGACGGTCATGCCCATCGCCGTGTTCCAGCTCGCCGGATCGTTGCCGGCGCCGCCGTCGTAGACCTGCAGGTAGATGCGATCGACCGAGGCGCCGAGATTGTCTTTGACCCCGCGCCAGAAGCTGGTGTTGGTGTACGGCGCGAAGGTGATCTTGTAGCCGAGCCCGACCAGCATCTGGCCGAACTTGGTGGTGTCGGCGACGTTGTAATGGCTTTCGTCGTCGAAGTTGACCGCGTCGGCGCCGGTGGCGGTCTTCAGCGCCTGGAAGTTGCGGTAAAGGATGCTGGTGCTGCCGGTGCCGCAGACGATCGTGGTGCCGCAGCCGGCGGCGGTGCCGTTGGCCAGGTTGGCCATGCGCTCGAAGTCGGGCACGCCCCAGGCGCCGATCGAGACCTCGACCCGCTTGACCGAAGTCGGCGCGGTCTTCAGCGAGGCCAGCCGCGCCGGCCAGTCGGCGTCCGCGCCGGTGTAAGCGCCGTTCTTGACGATCGGAATGTCGTTGTAGACCAGGTCGCCGTTGGCTTCGATGTGGATGCTCCACAGGAACACCGTGGTGAAGCCGGAGTTGCGCAGGTCGTTGATCACGGTCTGGCCGCCGGAATAGAACGGGCCGCCGCCGAAGATCGCCGACTCGGCGGCGTGCGAAGCCGGTGCGACGGCGGTCACGGCGAGCGTCATCAGCGCCGGTGCGATCAAGGCAGGCAGCGCGCGCTTGGGCCGCCGGGCCTCGGCACCGGTGGAGTGGGGGCGATTCGGAAGGTGCTGGTTCGACTTCGGCATGGAACGATCCCCTGCAGTGGACGTCACGGCGTGACGCGGTGGCATCGATGCGCGTGGCTGGCGACGGCGAGCGATGGGCTCTTACCGCGACGACGCGCTCCCTGTCGCCGATGAGCGGCGACGCGCGACATTGAGAGCGGCAAAATCGGCGTGTCAATATTTGGATCGATTTAAATAAGGGTAAAAACGTTTAAATGCGGCTTGGCCAGGATTTTTCCCCGCTCAATCAAGGCGCTTGGCGTGGTGGCCGAAGATCGCGAAACCGGGACGCACCGCGCGCTGCGGCGTCCGAGCGCGCTGCGCCGCAACAGGGTTTCGCGCGGCGCCGCGGCAGGGGACGTAGATCGACGCGAGTGCGAGTGTGCTTGCGAGGACGTTCGCCGAGCGATGTGCGGCGGGGCGGGCGATACAGCATCGCGTTCGACAACCGGGTACGCAGACCCGCGCATCCGCGGCCGGCTCGCGTAGGATGCGGCGATGACTTCCCCCTCCGACCCGCACCGCGACAGTGGCGCCGAACGCGTCGATGCCGCCTTATGCCGGGCGCGCGCGCTGATCGGCCGCGGCGAGGCCGAGATGTTGCTCGCGCATGCGCTGGGCCGACCGCGCAGCTGGCTGTTCGCCCACGACGATCATGTGATGGATGCGGTGGCCGCGCAGGGCTATCGGCGCCTGGTGGAGCGCCGTGTCGCCGGCGAACCGGTGGCTTATCTGCTCGGCCAGCGCGGCTTCTGGCGTTTCGACTTGGCGGTGACGCCGGCGACGCTGATCCCGCGTCCGGAGACCGAACGCCTGGTCGAACTGGCTCTGGCGCGCCTGCCCGAAGACCGCGACCTCGCGGTGGCCGACCTCGGCACCGGCAGCGGTGCGATCGCCCTGGCGCTGGCCTTCGAGCGTCCGCGTGCGCGAGTGATCGCGGTCGACTTCAGCGCGGATGCGCTCGAGGTCGCGCGCGCCAACGCCGCCTCGCTGCGATTGAATAATGTCGAATGCCGCCATGGCGACTGGTTCGCGCCGTTGGCGGGCGAACGCTTCGATCTGATCGCGAGCAACCCGCCGTACATCGAGGACGGCGACATCCATCTGCAGCAGGGCGACCTGCGTCACGAGCCGCTGACCGCGCTGGCTTCCGGCGCCGACGGGCTCGATGCGATCCGCGTGATCGCCAGCGAAGCGCCGGCGCATCTGCGGCCGGGCGGCTGGCTGTTGATCGAACACGGCTGGGAGCAGGGCGCGGCGGTGCGCGCCTTGTTGACCGCGGCCGGCCTGGGCGATGCGGTCACCGAACGCGACCTGGAAGATCGCGACCGCGTCAGCCTGGCGCGCAAGCCCGGCGGCTGACTCGGCGCCTGCGACCGGCGTCGCCGACGCCCGATCGGGTCACGCCATCGCGGCCGGGTGCCGTTAGACTTCCCGCATCCCGACTGCGAGGCCTGCGATGCGCACGCTCTATCCCGAGATCGAACCCTTCGACACCGGCACGATCCAGGTCGACGACCGCCACACCCTGTACTACGAACAGTGCGGCAATCCCGACGGCAAGCCGGTGGTGCTGCTGCACGGCGGCCCCGGCGCGGGTTGCAGCCCGAAGATGCGCCGTTTCCACGACCCGGCCAAGTACCGCATCGTCCTGTTCGATCAGCGCGGCAGCGGCCGTTCGACCCCGCACGCCGATCTGGTCGACAACGGCACCTGGGAGCTCGTCGCCGACATCGAGAAACTGCGCGCCAAGCTCGGCATCGACCGCTGGCAGGTGTTCGGCGGCTCCTGGGGCTCGACGCTGGCGCTGGCCTATGCCGAAACCCATCCGCAGCGCGTGACCGAACTGGTCCTGCGCGGCATCTTCATGCTGCGCCGCTGGGAGCTGGAGTGGTTCTACCAGGAAGGCGCCTCGCGTCTGTTCCCGGATGCGTGGGAGCATTACGTCAATGCGATCCCGCCGGTCGAGCGCCACGACCTGATCAGCGCCTTCCATCGCCGCCTGACCAGCGAAGACGAGAAGACCCGTCTCGACGCCGCGCGCGCCTGGAGCGTATGGGAAGGCGCGACCAGCTTCCTGCACGTCGACGACGATTTCGTCAGCGGCCACGAAGATGCGAAGTTCGCGCTCGCCTTCGCCCGCATCGAGAACCATTACTTCGTCAACGGCGGCTTCTTCGAAGTCGAAGACCAGTTGCTGCGCGACGCGCACAAGATCGCCGACATTCCGGGCGTGATCGTGCATGGCCGCTACGACGTGGTCTGCCCGGTGCAGAACGCCTGGGAACTGAAGAAAGCCTGGCCGAAAGCCGAGCTGACGATCACCCCGGCGTCGGGGCATTCGGCGTTCGAGGACGAGAACGTGGACGCCTTGGTGCAGGCGACGGATCGGTTCGCCTGATCGCGTTTCGCCGACGGAGCAGCATCCGTACCGGCCCTTGCACCTACCCAAGAGCGGCTGCGAACCGGCAACGGTTGCTTTGCTTTGCCTTTGCCGTAAGCAGCTTGGCGCTCGCGAAGGCAACAGAAGACCCAAAGGGCGGCCCGCAGGGATGCGGGCCGTTTTTCATCGGGACAGGGAGGTCCCGTATGAAAAATCACCGCGGAAGCACCGCGCGTGCGGGCTGGTGATTCAAAACAAAGCATTTTTCTTTGGTTACCTTTCTTTTGTTGCTTTGGACAAAAGAAAGTAACCCGCCGCTTTAGTGGCGGAAGCTTTGGGTTTGATCTTGATCTTGATCGATTAGACGAAAGAGGCGCTGCAAGACCGTAACGACGCAGTCGCGGCTTGCGCCGCTCCTACCCTGGCGCGAGCACGCCGCCTCGGCGAACGGCGACGGCCCCGTCATCTCTGCGCGTCGCGGTCGCGACTCACGTCGCTCCTACAGGAGCACACCCGAAGACGAGGCGACATTGGGACATGGCGGTCGCGGCTTGCGCCGCTCCTCCCTGGCGCGAGCACGCCGCCTCGGCGAACGGCGACGGCCCCGTCATCTGTGCGCGTCGCGGTCGCGACTCACGTCGCTCCTACAGGGGCACACCCGAAGACGACGCGACATCGAGATATGGCGGTCGCGGCTTGCGCCGCTCCTACCCTGGCGAAAGCCCACTGCTTCGATCGAGGGCGACGGCTCGGTTTTCCCTGCGCGGCCGCAGTCGCGACTCACGTCGCTTCTGCAAAGGCAGGTCCCTGCATCAGCAACGTCTCGTCGAAACCACGCAACCGTCGTCGCTACGCCGCCGCCCCCTCAGGCGCCCCGTCAGGCGGCGCTGCCGTCCGGGTTGCGGTCGATCATCCACAGGCCCGCCCAGAGCTTCAGGTCGAGCTCGAAGCCTTCGGCCTGCTTGCGCATCAGCCAGGCCGGGGCCTCGGCGCGCGGGACTTCGTGGACCAGGATGTCTTCGCCGTCGATGCCGCCGCCGTCGCCGACCTTGCGCAGGCCGGTGGCGCGGACGAAGGCGATGCGTTCGCTGCTCATGCCGGCCGAGGTCGGGCCGGTCAACAGCACTTCGACGCGGGCCGGTTCCCAGCCGGTTTCCTCGACCAGCTCGCGGCTGGCGGCCGATTCGAGGGTGTCGTGGGCGTGGTCGTCGCCCACCAGGCCGGCCGGCATTTCGATGGTGCGCGCGGCCAGCGGGACGCGGTACTGCTCGACGAACAGGATCCGGTCCTCCGGCGTCACCGCGACGATGATCACCGCCATGCCCTTGCCATGGGTGCGTTCGGCGTACTCCCAGTGGCCGCGGCGCATCATCCGCAGCCATTGCCCGTCGTACAGGGTCTCGACGCGTTCGGCGTCGTGCCCGTGGTCGTGTCGGTCGGAGTGTCCGTGGTCGGCCGGCGTCATTGCGTTCCTCGCGTCATGGCATCGCAGTGTTGTTGCAAGACTGCGATGCTACGACGGAACCTGTGACGTCGCGAAGTCCAGCCCCACCACTTCGTGCAGGCGACGGCGGGTCATCGGCCCGAACCGCAGGCGATCGCACAGTTCCAGCAGGCCGGCGCCGTCGGCCTGGCCGCGCACGAAGTGGCCGCTGCTGTCGCCGAGCGGGGCGTCGAGCGCGATCGTCGCCAGTTGGCGGCACAGCAGCGCCTGGGCGTGGTGTTCGCGCAGCCGTGCGGCCGCGCTGGCGGCGCCGCGCACGCGCAGGAACGGCACTTCTTCGACCCGCGCGAGCAAGGCGTCGAGGGTATCGAAATGGCCGAGCAGGGCCGCCGCGGTCTTGGCGCCGATGCCGGGCACGCCGGGGATGTTGTCGACCGCATCGCCGGTCAGGGCCAGGTAGTCGGCGATCTGGCGCGCGAGCACGCCATGCCGCGCCGGCACGCCTTCGGCGGTCCAGCGCTGGCCGCGGGCGAAGTCCCACTGCTCGTCGTGGCCGTCGAGCAGTTGCGACAGGTCCTTGTCGGCCGAGACGATCACGCCGCGGTAGCCGTGCGTTCGCATGGTCGCCAGTGCGCTGCCGATCAAGTCGTCGGCTTCGTACTCGACATGGGCCAGCACCGACAGGCCCAGCGCGCTGCACAAGGCCTTGCAGTGGCCGAACTGGCGGCGCAGCGCTTCCGGCGCCGGATCGCGGTTGGCCTTGTAGGCCGGATACAGGGCGTTGCGGAAGCACGAGTCCAGGGCTTCGTCGAAGGCGATCGCGATGTGGCGCGGGCGCTCGCGTTCGATCAGCTCGAGCAGGAAACGGGCGAAACCGTGTACGGCGTTGGTCGGCCAGCCTTCGGCGTCCTGGAACTCGTCCGGGATCGAATGCCAGGCGCGAAACACGTACAGGCTGGCGTCGACCAGATAAAGCGGAGTGCGCGGCCCGATAGTCATGGCGTCATTCAAGCATGCGGCGCTCAGGTCGGCGACCAGATCTGGGTCAGATCGGCCGGGTCCGGACGGTCGCGCTCGGGCGCTTCGAGCTTGGGCGTGCCGATATGGATGAAGCCGGCGATGCGTTCCTCGGCGGCCAGGCCCAGCCAGCGCTGGACCTGCTCGTCGTAGGCCGGCCAGCCGGTCAGCCACACCGCGCCGAAGCCGAAGGCCTGCGCAGCCTGCAGCAGGGCGAAGCAGACGCAGCCGGCGGTCAGGGTGCGCTCGAACTCCGGGATTTTTTCGTCCGGGCCCAGCTTGGCGATCACCGCGACGATTATCGGCGCGTGAGAAAAGCGTGTGCGATCTTTCTCCACGGCACCGGCGCCGGCCTCGGGAAACAGTTCGATGCCGCGCGCGGCGACCCGTTCGCCGAGCACATGGCGGTCGTCGCCGCGCAGGACCAGGAAGCGGAACGGCACGCGCTTGCCGTGGTCCGGCACGCGCACGGCCGACTGCAACATACGCTGAAGCGTCGATTCGTCCGGTCCGGGGGCCGAAAGTTGCTTGGCCGGTACCGAACGTCGGTTATCGAGCGCGCGCAGCAAGTCGAGATCATTGGGTTGCATGGAAGACAAATTGACTCCTGTCACAAAAATGAACGGCAATGCATTAATGGACGCATCTTGGCACTATCCTGCAGAGGCAGTCGGAAACCGACGCGCCTGCGTCAAGCATCCAGGGGAACTTCGCTAGTGTCCGGTCATTTGCACGGCGTCGCTCAGACCACGCGCACCGACCCGTCGCGCGTGCTCGAAGAAATCAAACGACAGACGCTCGAGCAACTCGGGGGGCTGCCGGGCACCCTGTACGCACCGATCGAAGAAGCCCTGAAGGCCGAATCGCTGAAAGGCGACGGCCGTAATCACCAATACGAAGACCAGGCCGCATTGTGGGTCCTGCGCCAGCAGCAGGCCAGTCATGTCATGGCGTTTCGGCAGCAGGTCGGGCTCGGTTTCGAGGCCTTCCGCTCCCCGGCCTCGGCGGTCGGCGGGCTCGGCGGTTCGCCGCTGCAACTGGTCGGCGAACAGCAACTGGCCTTCGACCTCGACGGCGAACGCCTGACCGAAGCGCTGGAACAGCGTTATCTGCGGCCGCTGGAGATGCTGCAGGGCCGGCTCAAGATGCTGTCGGCCTCGATCGGCTCTCCGACCGGCATCAACCCGTTCGGTCCCTACCGGCTGGTCAAGGCCTTCATCTCGGTCTACGCCGAAACCCAGGTCACCGAAAGCCTGCGCGTCCGCCTGTTCCGCGAATACGAACACGAGCTCGCGCGGTTGCTCGGCGACCTCTACGGCCGCATCAACAATTTGCTGGCGACCGCGGGCTACGGCGTCGGTCACGGCAGCATGGCGCCCGGCGCGCCGGTACGCGCGGCCGAAGACCGGCGCGAGCGCAATACGCTCGACGACGTATTCGACACCGTGCCTCATCGCGAGTCCTCGACGCCCATGCACGATTACAACGCCGCGACGGGCGGCTACGGCGGCGAAAGCCATGCCGGCCACCCGGGCGCGGCGCGTTCGAACAATTACGGCGGCGGCCACGATCCGTCGCAGCCGGTCTCGCAGGCCGACGTCGCGGCGATGGCCAACGAACTGGCCGAGCTGCGCTCGCAGCTGCACGCCTGGCGCGAAGGCCTGGTCAAGGCCGGCGGGTTGCCGCCGGGGCACATGCCGCAGCGTTCGATGGCGCCGCGGCGCGAGCTGCGCGTCGAAGAGGTCGTCGGCATGGCCTCGCTGCTGCAACCCGAGCCGCCGGATGCCTATGCGCGCGCGTTGGCGGTGTCCGGACGCCTGGGCGAGACCATCCGCGACCAGCTCTACGACGGCGCGCGCCGGCTCGGCTTCAATCCGGACCAGACCTGCTTCAGCGCCGAGGAGGACGATGCGATCGACCTGGTCGCGCTGTTGTTCGACTCGCTGTTCCGCAACCACGCCCTGCAGGACCGCGCGCGCCGCGTCTATGCGCGCCTGGTCATGCCCTACGTCAAGGTCGCGCTGACCGACAACGAAGTGTTCGTCAAGCGCGAACACCCCGCGCGGCGCCTGCTCGACGCGATCACCGAAGCCTGCGAAGGCAACGACGGCGAGACGCCGCAGGACCGCGACCTGCTCGAGCGCGCCTCCTCGATCTCGCAGCGCATCGTTTCGGACTACAACGAAGACCTCGCGGTGTTCGAGCTGGCCCATGCCGAACTCGACGCCCTGCTGGCGCAGCATCGGCGCCGCATCGAATTGCAGGAACAGCGCGCGGCCAAGGCCACCTACGGCCGCGAGCGTCTGGGCGCGGCGCGCGGCCAGGCCGACGCGGCGGTGCGCGAGCGCATCGGCGAAGCGCGCCTGACCCAGGCGGTCGCCGATTTTCTCGCCACGCCCTGGCGCCATCACATGGTGCAGGTGCTGTTGCGCGAGAACGAAGATCCCAAACGCCGCGCGCAGGCGCTGGCGCTCGGCGACGCCCTGGTCATGGCCGATCGCCTCGCCGCCGAGAACCGGGGCCGCGAACTGGCCGACCAGTTGCTCGCGTTGCAGCCGATCATCGTGCAGTGCCTGGCGAGTTCCGGCCTCGACGACAGCGCCGCCCAGCACGGCATGGCCGGCCTGGTGCGCGCGCTGGTCACGCCGGATATCGAACGCGCCAAGCATCCCTTGCCGACGACGGCCGAGGTCGAGGAAGACGTCGCCGAGGAGCGCCGCCTGTATCTCGCCGCCGGCACCACCTCGGCCAATCACGATCCCCTGCTGGCCGAACGCATGCGCCAGCTCGAACCCGGCGACTGGCTGCGGCTGACCAACACCCAGGGCGAGACGATCGCGGTCAAGGTCGCCTGGAGCAGTCCGCTGACCTCGCGTTTTCTGCTGGTCAACCGCCGCGGCGTACGCGCGCTGGTCGCCTCGGCCGAAGAGCTGGCGACGCTGGCCTCGGCCGGCCGCCTCGTGGTCGGCGCCGAACGCACTGCATTCGACGAAGCCATGCGCCAGGTGCGCCGGCATCTGGACCGGGTGATCTGAGTCCGGCCCCGCGCCTGCCAGGATTTCACCTCGACCCCGACCCCGACCCGCCGCCAGGCGGGTTTTGCATTCAGGCCGGCCGAGCACATTCGATCGGGGCGTTCGATCGGGGCAATGGATTCCGGGCATGGTGGCGATGCCGGAGGCATCGAGATCGCACGGCCGCCGGTCATTCCGCTACGATGCGGCGAACGGGGCACGGAGCGAAGCATGTCGGGCATCACGATTGGCGTTGCGAGCGAGACGGCGGCCGGAGAGAAGCGCGTGGCGCTGACGCCGGAGACCTGCAAGAAACTGATCGCCCGAGGTGCGCGCGTGCGCATCGAGCGCGGTGCCGGGCGTGCCGCCAGTTTCACCGACGAGGCCTATGTCCAGGCCGGTGCGGAACTGGCCGACGATGCCGCCGCGGCGCTCGGCCAGGCCGATGTGGTGCTGTGCGTGCAATCGCCCGATCCCGCCCGCCTGGGCGCCTTGCGCGAAGGCGCGGCGCTGGTCGGCCTGCTCGCGCCGCAGGCCGATGCCGCGCGCGGCGAGGCCATCGTCGCCAACCGCCTGCAAGCGTTTCCGCTCGAACGGCTGCCGCGCACGACCCGCGCGCAGGCCATGGACGTGCTCAGCTCGCAGGCCGGCATGGCCGGCTACAAGGCGGTGTTGATCGCCGGCCAGCTGGCGCCGCGCTTCTTCCCGATGCTGACCACCGCGGCCGGCACGATCCGGCCCTCCAAGGTGCTGATCGTCGGCGCCGGCGTCGCCGGACTGCAGGCGATCGCCACCGCCAAGCGCCTCGGCGCGCAGGTCGAAGGCTTCGACGTGCGCCCGGAAACGCGCGAGCAGATCGAATCGCTGGGCGGCAAGTTCCTCGACCTGGGCGTCAGCGCCGCGGGCGAGGGCGGTTATGCGCGCCAGCTCACCGAGGAAGAGCGCGCCGAGCAGCAGCGCCGGCTCGGCGAGCATCTCAAGAACATCGACGTGATCGTCTGCACCGCCGCGGTGCCGGGGCGTCCCGCGCCGAAGATCGTGACCGCGGCGATGATCGCCGGCATGAAGCCGGGCAGCGTGCTGGTCGACCTGGCCGCCGAAACCGGCGGCAACTGCGAACTCACCCGGCCGGGCGAAACCATCGACGTCGAAGGCGTGATCGTCGCCGGCCCGCTGAACCTCGCCAGCAGCGGCGCGGTCCATGCCAGCGAGATGTATGCGCGCAACGTGTTCAATTTCGTCAGCCTGTTCGTCAACGACGGGGCGGTGAACTACGACTGGAACGACGAATTGCTGGCGAAGACCGTGTGGCCGGAACGGCCGGCGGTGGCGGCGGCCGCGACGGCGTAAGCAGTCGATGGCTTGAGTCGTTAGCGATCGCTCCCTGTAGGAGCGAGGCGAGTCGCGACAACGGACGCGCAGAGATAACAAAGCCACCGTGATTCATCGAAGCGGCGTACGCGCGCCGGGATAGGAGCGGCGCAAGCCGCGACCGCGGACGGGCAGAGGTACCAAGGCCCAGCCATTCGTCGAAGCGACAGACTTTCGCCACGGTAGGAGCGGCGCAAGCCGCGACCACGAGTCGGCGGCCGCCGGCGCGGGCGACTGGGGCACGCGGTCGCGGCTTGCCGCTCTTACCCGCGATATTTCGGGGCTTCGATCAGTGACGTTGGCGCTGCGGTGTCTGCGCATCCAGTGGTCGCGGCTTACGCCGCTCCTACAGGCGGCGGCGGGACCACAAGAGCGACAACGCGCAGCCTAACGCCACCGCGCAACCCGGCCCCGCCCCGAATGCCTCAATCGCGCGGCGGGTGCGGCCTATCCGGTTTCGGCGGCGCCGGGTTGGCCAGCGCCCAGGCGCGACGTTGCTCCGGGGTCATGGCTCGCCATTTGGCCATCAGGGCGCGCCGGCCTTCGTCGTCGAGGCCGCGCATCTTGGCGTACAGCGCGCGCATCTGGCCGCGGTCCTCCGGGCTCATGTGCTCCCAGCGCTTCATGCCGCGACGCGCGTTCTGGCGCTCGTCGGGGGTCATCTGCTGCCAGCGGCGGGCGTGTTCGAGCATGCGCTGGCGCTCGTCGGGCGAGTTGTTCCAACGATCGCGCATCGGCGCGATCAGTTGCTCGCGCTGGGCCTGGCTCAATTGCTCCCAGGCCGGCAACGGCGCACCGCTGCGGGCGGCGGCCGGCGGTTCGCCGGCGAAGGCCGGTGCGGCGGCGAGCAGGGCCAGAGCGGTCCTTGATAACGGCAACATGGGGGCGTCCTAATGAGCGAGCTCGGATTGAGCTGAGGCCACGTTAGGCGCGCGTCGCCGCATGCGAATCTGGAAGAAGTC
>NZ_JBPKJP010000079.1:0-19959 GCF_051217035.1 Lysobacter sp. 1R34A | reverse complement strand
AGCCGCGCCCAGCCAGCGCATGCGCGCGGCGCGGCCGCCTTCGCGATAGCCGTCGCGCGGCACCGCTTTCGCATCGAGTGCCGCGATCACCGCGGCCGCATCCTTGAAGCGGTGCGCCGGTTGCGGCCGCAGCAGCTTGTCGACCAGGCGCGCGATCCAGGCCGGCAGTTCGGCGCGCAGCGAGGTCACCGGCGGCGGCGTGCGCAGCAGGCGCTGCGCCAGCACCTCGCTGACCGTGCCGCCGGCGAACGGCAGCTTGCCGGTCAGCATTTCGTAGAGGATCAGGCCGAGCGCATACAGATCGCTGCGCGCATCGAGCGCCTCGCCGCGCGCCTGTTCCGGCGACAGATAGTCCGGCGTGCCGATCACCGCGCCGGACTGAGTCAGGCCGCTGCTCGCGAGCGAACGCGCCACGCCGAAGTCGCTGATGTAGGCGTTACCCTGCGCGTCCAGCAGCACGTTGGCCGGCTTGAGGTCGCGATGCACCACGCCCTTGGCGTGGGCGGCGCGGAGGCCTTCGGCGAGTTGGCGAGCGATGCGCAGGGCGGTGTCGACGGCGAACGGACCGTCGCGGTCGAGGCGGCGGTCGAGCGATTCGCCGTCGACGAAATCCATGCTGATCAACCAGCGGCCTTCGTGCTGGGCCAGGTCGTGGATCCGCACGACGTGGGGGCTCGACACCTGCCGCGCCAGCAACAGTTCCTGGCGAAAGCGCTCGAACGCGTCCGGGCGGTGCATCAGTTCCGGGCGCAGCAATTTCAACGCGACCTGGATGTCCAGGGCGAGGTCGGTGGCGCGATAGACCACGCCCATACCGCCGACCCCGAGCATCGATTCGATGCGGAAGCGCCCGGCCAATACGCTGCCGGGCGCGAGGTCGGCGTGTCGGTAGAGACCGGTGGCGGTCGCGTCCCGGTCGGAACCGTCCGCAGTGCTCATCCGGCCTCCCCGAGGTGGGCGGCGACGATGCGCTCCCACTGCGGCGCGGCCGGCTGGGCCTCGAGCCATTCGCTGGTGCGGCGCACCGCGATCCACACTGCCGCGCCTTCGGCGAAGGCTTCGAGCAGTTCCAGGTCGAGGGTGGTGATCGCCGGCCCCGGGCGCACTCGGTCGGCGTAAAGCACGCCGAGGGTCTGGTCGCCGTCGAGCAGCGGCAGGCATACCAGCGCGTTGATGCCGGCCGCGACCACCGAGGCGCGCGTGGCCAGCCAGGCGTCGCTGCCGACGTCGTTGGCGACCACTGCGCGGCGTTGTTGCAGGGCTCGCCGCACCGCGCCGACGCTGCCGGAAAATTCGCGGGCGCCGAGCCGGCCCGGATCGAGCGCCAGGCTGCTGTGGACGCGGTAGCCGTCGCCGGCCTCGAACAGGACGAAACCGCGCTCGCACTGGGCCAGTTCGAGCACCGCGCGCAGGCTGCCGTCGAGCAGATCGTCGAGCCGGGTCAGGCCCTGCAAGCGCATCGTGTGCGCGGTGGCTGCGGCGCGCCGCAGCGACTGGCCGTGGTCGCCGGAGGCGATCTCGGCGGCGCTGAGCGGGGCGAACTCGCAATGGACGTCGCCGAAGCGCAGCCAGTACGGCTCGCTCATGACCAGTTCGTCGACCGCGAGGCCGTCGGCGAAGCTGCCGTTCTTGCTGCCGAGGTCGCGCAGGCGCCAGCCTTCTGCATCGCCGCACAGTTCGGCGTGGCGGCGCGAAATCGACGGGTGCTGGATGACCAGGCCGCAATCGGGCGCACGGCCGATGCTCAGCGTATCGCCCGGTCGCAACGACCGGACGACCGCGGCGTGATCTGGCGGATAGGCGATCAGGCGCGCCTGCATCGGCTCATCTTAGCCTCGCCGATGCAGGAAAGGCAGGCGGCGCGGCGCGACCCGCCGATGCTGCAATGTGTTTACTGGCCGAAGTCGCGCAGGTAGGCGACGCTGAACTTCAAGGTCGCCGCCCCGGCGATCAATTCGCCGGCCTGATTGTCGAGGTCGCGGGCGGCGCGCCACCGGTCGGCGATCGGGCTGCCGGCGCGGGCGACCGCGCGGGCGCGGAACGCATCGAGCGCGGTAATCGCATCGGCGTATTGCCCCGCGGCGACCGCGCTGGCGACGGTGTCGAGCCAGGCATCGAAGCTCGGCTGCTCGGGCGGCGGCAGCAGGTCGACGCGGCCGCGCAGCCAGGCGATCTTCTGCGCGATCACGCTGCCGGTGGGGCGCAGGTCGGGCAGCACCAGGAACTGCGAGAAGCCGCCGGTGGTGCCGCGCGCGCGCACGCTGCCCGGGGCGATTTCGTCGGAGATATCGCGGAAGCTGCCGCCGAGCGGCGCCTTGAACAGGCGATAAGAACTGCCCGCGCTGTAGCTCAGCGCGTGGGTATGCACTTCGACCCGCACGCTGCGATGGAAGCTGAGCCCGCCGAGGGCCGGCGGCTCGATGGTGATCAGCACGGGGAAGGCCGGATCGAGCGGGGTCAGGCCGAGGCCCGGCAGGCGCGCGAGCAGGGCGCTGTCGCTGAGGCTGACCAGTTGCGCGCTGACCCCGAGGCTGGAGGCCTGCAGGCCGCTGGCATCGTCGAAGCTCAGGGTCAGATCGGCGAGCGGCAGGGCGGGGTCGCCGACCACGATCGTGGCGGTGGTGCCGGAGGCGTCGACGGTGACCGGCAGCGATTGCGCCGAGACGGCGGCGCTGGATACGGACAGAGCGGCGGCGGCCAGCAGCCTCCACGCGAACGCGAACTTCCCCATCGCTCACTCCGGCGTACGGCCATGCGAAACGGCAGGCTAAACCGAAATGTGATGTGTGTCTCTAGGGGATTTCACTCAGCGCCGGGCGCGCTGCCGGGCGACCGGCCGAGCGGTGCCCCGCTGCCGAGCTGACTGGGGGTTTTCCGCGTTCCCCACATAAAGACGCTCCCCGAAACCCGTACCGGCCCCTGAGGGTTTCTCCCCAGCCGATTGGGGGGAAGTCCCGATGGATCGCCGCCGGCGGCTGCGAATACTCGGTGGACGCCTCACGTCCTGGGCGTTTCCGGAGCCATTCGACCATGTCATCGCGAATTCCCCGCAAGACCTTCCGCGTCTGCGCCATCGCCGCCGGCGTACTCGCCAGCGGCGTCGCCCTGGCCGACGCCCATCTCGACCCGCAGTTGCTCAAGCGCATGGCCGCCGTCGCCGGCACCGAGCCGCTGCAGGTGGTGGTCAGCTACAAGCAGTCGAGCCCGGTGACTCCGGCCCAGGTCGCGGCGCTGCGCGCGCTAGGCATCGACCGGGGCGTGACCATGCGGACTCTGCCGATCGCCGGCGCGCTGGCGACGCCGGCGGAGATCCGCGCCCTGGCCCAGCGCGACGATGTGGCCTCGATCTACTGGAACGCGCCGCTGCGTTATTTCAACAAGGAAGCACGCGAGATCACCGGCGCCGCCCGCACCGTCGACAACCCGGGCGACTACGTGCGCGCGGTGCCGTTCAGCGGCGCCGGCATCACCGTGGTGGTCAACGACTCCGGCATCGACGCCACCCACGACGACCTCAAGTTCCGCGAGCACGTGGTCGAGAACACCCTCGGCACCACCAACCTCAACTCGCTCGACTCGATGCTGCCGATCTCCTACACCGAAGGCGTGATCAACACCGATCTCGGCTCCGGCCACGGCACCCATTGCGCCGGCACCATCGGCGGCAACGGCGCCCGCTCCAACGGCCTGTACCGCGGCGTGGCGCCGGGCGCGGACCTGGTCGGTTACGGCTCCGGCGCGGTGCTGTTGATCCTCGACGCGGTCGGCGGCCTCGACTACGCCGCGACCAAGCAGTTCAGCTTCGAGCATCCGATCCGCGTGACCAGCAACTCCTGGGGCAGCAGCGGCGCTTTCGATCCGCTCAACCCGGTCAACGTGTCGACCTACGAGTTGTACAAGCGCGGCATCGTCAGCGTGTTCGCCGCCGGCAACGACGGCCCCGGCGAAGACACCCACAACCCCTATGCGCAGGCGCCGTGGGTGATCTCGGTCGGCGCCGGCGAAAAGGACGGCGTGCTGACCGGTTTCTCCTCGCGCGGCAAGCGCGGCGAAAGCGGCCGCTTCAGCATGCCCGACGGCCGCCAGTGGACCTACGTCAACCAGCCGACCCTCGTCGCTCCGGGTGTCGACATCGTGTCCACCCGCGCGCTCACCGGCGCCCTGCCGGCGACCGAAGCGCAGCACGACGCCGAGACCCTGGCGCCGGCCTACCTCGCCCACTACACCCACATGAGCGGCACCTCGATGGCGACGCCGCACGTCGCCGGCATCGTCGCGCTGATGCTGGAAGCCAATCCGAACCTGACCCCGGCGCAGATCAAGGACATCCTCGAACGCACCTCGACCAACATGACCGGGCGCTTGGCCTGGGAAGCCGGCGCCGGCCACGTCAACGCCTACACCGCGGTGGCCGAGGCGGCCGCGCTGCGCTACGGCTTCGGCGCCACGGTCAATCCGCTGCGCGCGTTCAACGCCAATGCGATCCTGTCCGGCGGCGTGCCGAACCTGCCGTTCTCGGTCGACTTCGCGCCGGTCGGCGCGGTCGAGGAGCAAAGCTTCACCGTCGGCAGCGACATCGCCTGGGTCGCGGCGCGCGCCACCATCGGCGAGAACACCCTGGCGGTGGTGCTGACCGACCCGGACGGGATCAAGTACGGCTCCTCGATCGCCTTGCCGGTGCTCGGCGACACCGTCACCACCGGCGCGCCCGGCAAGCCCGGCGTGTGGAAGGTCAGCGTGCGCGGCGTCGGTTCGGTGTCGGGCACCAACCTCGACCCGGCCAAGGTCACCAACGGCTACGGTCTGCCCGGCACGGTCGACGGCGAGATCAGCTTCCTCAAGAGCGGCGGCTATACCGGCATGGACGACGTCGCCACGCATCCGGCGCGCTCGGCGATCGAGTTCGCCGTGGCCCACCGACTGGTCGACGGCTACTCGGACCAGCAATTCCGCCCCGATGCCACGCTCAAGCGCAGCGAACTGGCGCAGTACCTGTTGATGGGCCAGAGCGTGCGCCAGCACCTGCCGTTCAACGGCCGCTCCAGCTTCAGCGACCTCGCGCCGGGCGATGCGCGTTATGCCTACGCCGAGTCCGCGGTCGCCAACGGCGGCGCGCTGCGCGACCTGAGCCAGTCGCAGGACGGCGTGATGGGCACGCTCAACGGCGCGTTCCGGCCGAACGACAGCGTCAGCCGGGTCAGCCTGGCCTATTCGCTGGTGCAGAGCCTGGCCCTGCAAGGCGAAGCGCGCGCGTTCAACGGCCAGCTGACCGCGTTCTACGACGGCAAGCGCATCCCGGTGGACGATGCGGCGTCGATCCCGGCCAGCCTGCGCGGTTACGTGCAGCTCGCCCTCGACCGCGGGCTGATCAACGCGCGCTTCGCCGTCGCCCAGGGCCCGTTCGATCTGCAGCCGACCCTGCACGCCTACTTCGACCCCGGCAAGACGGTGACCCGCGCGGCCTTCGCCGTCGCCGCCGGCCGCTATCTCGTCGCCTACCAAAGCGCAGAGGACTGAGCGGGCAGGCAAACAGGCAGGCTCGACCGGCGGCCCGGGAAACCGGGCCGCTGTTTTTCGGCCCGCGCACCGCATCGCGGCACGTCTGGATCGCGGCGGTCGCGGTTGCGCCTACAATCGGCGGAATGGAACATCAACTCATCATCAAGTTCTGGCGCAAGTCGCTGGCCGACGAAGCCTTCCTGGCGACGATCGAGGCCGAACTGAAAGCCGCGCTGGGCGACACGGTCGAACTGGAGGGGTACGACGTCAGCGCGAAAGAGATCAATTTGTTCATGCTGACCGCCGACCCTCGCCATTCGTTCCGCCGCGCGAAAGACGTGCTGGAACGCCTGGGCCTGTTGCAGGGCATGTCGGCCGCGCATCGCCTGGTCGGCGGCGCGCGCTTCACCTCGCTGTGGCCACTGCGCGCGATGCGCAAGTTCACCCTGCCCTAGCGGTCGTCGCGACGGCGAACTCGTGCGTGCGCGCGATGCGCACGCCTCGCGATACGCGCCTTCGTTCGCGCCGAGCCGTCATGGTCAGCGCAAGCGTCGTTTCGCCGTGCCTCGTCCACGATCGAAGCATTGCGTCCGGCTGTGATAGCGATCCGGGTTTTCGCGCCCGCGATCCTGCCGTCGCGGTTGATCCTGCATTGCGCTCGCGCTTCGCACAGCGTCGCCGCCGCGACGATTTGTCCTGAGGCATGAGCCCGGCTACGATGCCGCGGGATCGCCGGCCTTGGGGAAGGCCGGCGCGACCGCCCGGCTCCGCCCCGCAGTCCCTCTTTCCGGGTAACGCATCGACAGCATGGCGACGCGCTTCATCATCGAAGACACCGATCACGCCGAACCGCTGAGCCAGCACGGCTCGCTGGCCGAGGCGTGGGTGGAGTTGCGGCGGCTGTCGGGCATTCCCTGGGATCAGGCACCGAACATCGCGCCGTGCACGGATTGGCGCACTTGCGGCCGTTCCTACGAAATCATCGAATTCGACACCTCGCTCGACCCGTGGCGCGAGGTACAGCGCGTGTCCGGCTTCGGCATCCGCGCGCTCGGCGTGGTGTGGGCGCCGGACGCGCAACGCGACGAGCCCTGAGTCGCTCGCGCCTCAATCCACCAGAAAACCGCCGGTGAGATTGAGGATGCCGCCGGTCATCGCCGCCGCGCGATCGGACGCGGCATACACCGCGCTGCCGGCGATGTCGGCCAACGTCGGCAGGCGCTTGAGCAAGGTGCTCTCGGCCGCCCCCTGCAGCATCGCCTCGACCGAGATGCCGGCCTGGTCGGCGAGCGGCTGGAACACCTCGCGGCTGTGCGAGCCGGCTTCCAGCGCTTCGGGGATCGCATGCGAACGCAGGCAGACCGTGCGGATGCCGCGTCCGCCGAGTTCCCCGGCGAGATGGCGCGAGATCGCTTCGACGCCGGCGCAGGCGACGCAATGGCCGAGATAACCGGGCCCGGTCATGCGCGCGACCGGGGTGACCAGGCTCAGGATGACGCCGCCGCGCTCGCCCATGTGGCGCGCCGCCGCCCGCGCGGTGAGGTAGTTCGAGCGGAGGTACGAATGCACCGGGTGCTCGAAATCGGCCAGCGGTAATTCGGCGAACGGCACGCCTTGCACGTGCACGAAGGCCACCGCGTTGAACACGATGTCGATGACGCCGGCCTTCGCCGCGACCGCCTCGGCATGGCGCTCGACCGCATCCGCATCGAGCGCATCGACCTGCGCGCTTTCGGCGACGCCGCCGGCGCCGACGATGTCGGCGACCACCGCATCGAGGCGCGGCCGGCTGCGGCCGGCGAGAAACAGGCGCGCGCCCTGGTACGCGAACGCGCGCGCCACCGCACCGCCGATGGCGCCGCCACCGCCGTGGATCACCGCGACCTTGCCTTCGAGCTCCCGCTTCATTGCGCCTCCGTTCCGACCGCATGCTGCGCCAGGGCGCCTGCGCGCCGACCGCGACTGCTCGGCGATGCTTGAGGCGGCCAGCTAACACCCGCGCAACGCGGTTGACAAGTTTGTGCGCGGCTTGCGCTTTCGCCGATCAGGCTTCTTCCCAGCCGATACGCGCCTCGCGCTCGCCGAGGATCAGGCGGTATTCGAACGAGAACCCCGCGCCAGGGTCGAGTGCGCCGACCTGCTCGGCGCTGCCGTCGTCCAAGGTCCGCGTCTCATACACGCCGGCGCGCAGCGCGGCCTGCAGACGCCGCGCCGCGCCGGGCTGCCAGTACTTCGATATCGCGGCGAGCAGGCGCTCGATCGCGACCTCCCGCGAAGGTGCGGGAGAGCCCGGCGCATAGATCAGGCTCACCGTGGTGCCGTAATGCACGCAGCCGCCGCTGGCGACGATGACCGTTTCGCCGTTGCTCAGCATCCATACGGCGTTGCCGCTCGCGTCGAGCCGGCCGCCGTGACGCGCGGCGACCTGCTGCATGCGCTTGGCCAGATAGGCCTGGTCGAAGTCGCAATCGCTGTCCTGCGCGCCGGCCGGCAAGGCGAACGCCAGAATGGCCGCGACCGATAACCACCGGGTTCGATGCTGCATGCGGGTGTCCTCCGGGCGGGCGGTGCGAGCACGACGACTATGCCGGCCAGGACGCAGTCCGATCAACGACCGATCGCGGCGGCCCGCTGTGCGCCGACGAACGGCGAACCCTTAGGCTTCACCGGCTTCGCAGTAGCGCTTGAGCACGGCCAAGCTGACTTCCCAATAGAAGTTCAGGTGACCGTAGATCGCGTAGTGACCGAGATTGCTCAGCTTCAACTCGAGTCGGGTGCCGTCGCCGCCCGGGTGCAGCAGCAGTCCGATCCCGACATGGTTCTCGGGCAGGTCGGCGAGCGTTCGCCGCGACAGCGAACTCCAGTGGGTGTATCCGAGTGCGCGCTCGCGTTCGAATACGCGCACGACACCATGGTTTTCGAAGCGCAACCGCCCGTGCAGCAGGCCGCGGAGCAGGATCGGGCCGCCGACGCTCCAGTCGGTGACGACTTCGAGCGGTTCTTCCGACATCCATGCCGCCATGCGCTCGGGATCCGTCAGCGCCTGCCAGACCGTCGCGGGAGCGGCCTGGATCTGGATGGTCTTGGTGACCGGATCGGGAAAGTTCGGGCCTGGGTCCATCGGCGGTCGTTTCAGATCGGTGGGACAAAGCGCGCGGCGCAGATTGCGTCGCCGCCTCGCCTACTCGGCCTCTTCCGGCGGCGGCACGATCGCGCTGGGGTCGAGCGCGAGACGTCCGGCGATCAACACCGCCTGGGTGCGGTTGTTGGCGCCGAGCTTGCGCAGGATCGCGGTGACGTGGGCCTTGACCGTCGCTTCGGAGACGCCGAGCTCGTAGCCGATCTGTTTGTTGAGCAGGCCGGCGCCGAGCATCTGCAGGACGCGGAACTGCTGCGGGGTGAGGTCGCGCAGGCGCTGCGCGGCTTCGTGTTCGTCGGCGTTCGCGGCCGGCGCGGCGAAGGCTGCCGCCGGCGCCCAGCGGTCGCCGTCGAGCACCGTGGTCAGCGCCGCGCCGAGCGTCGCCGCATCGGCGGACTTGGGGATGAAGCCGACCGCGCCGTGATCGAGCGCGCGGCGCATCGTCGCCGGCTCCTCGCGCGCCGACACCACCACGATCGGCAACTGCGGATGCAACGCGCGCAGATGCACCAGCGCGCTGAAGCCCTGCGCGCCGGGCATGTTGAGGTCCAGCAGCAGCAGGTCGGCATCGGATTCGGCCTCGACCAGCGCATACAGCGCGTCGACGCTGTCGGCTTCGCGCAGGGCCGCATCCGGCAGCACCCGCGCCACCGCGCCGCGCAAGGCCTCGCGGAACAGCGGGTGGTCGTCGGCGATCAGCAGGGTCGGCATGGGGCGGGCCTGGTCGGGGGAAGGGCGCTGCGGACGACGTACATGGCAGGAATCTTACGTCCTATGGGGGGCGGGTCCGCTATTGGACGATGGGTGAAGCCGGGTGAACTGTGGGTATGCATTCGTATGAACGCGGTCTCAAAACGCCCGCGCGCCGCCTGCGAGGCGACGCCAGCGCCGCCGAACAGCGGTTGTGGTGGCTGTTGCGGCGCAAGCAGATACTCGGCGTGCAGTTCTACCGGCAGAAGCCGTTGCTGCGTTATGTGGTCGACTTCTATGCGCCGGCAGCGGCGCTGATCGTCGAAGTCGATGGCGCGCAGCACATGACCGAGTCTGGCCTGGCGGCGGATGCAGGAAGGACGGTCGCGTTGGAGATGCTCGGGCTGAAGGTGATCCGCTTCGACAACCTGCAGGTGCTCAGGGAAACGGCTGCGGTGATGGAGGAGATACATCGGGTGGTGCTGGAACGTCTGAGACTAAGCCGCGTTGAAAGCTGACAGCCGAAGCAAATCCCCCCGCCCCCCCCTTTTTCAAAGGGGGGAACAGCAACAGCACGGGTATACCAATGCCAGCTTGAGTCGACGCTTGAAGTGGAGCTTGAAGTGGAGCTTGAACTGTCCAAGCAAGGCCATTCGTAGCCTCGCTCACGAATCACCCAGCCCATGAATAACCTTCCTACCGAATCCCCCCTTTGAAAAAGGGGGGCCGGGGGGATTTGCTGTTGCTGTTGCTGTTGCTGTTGTTACTACAACCGCCCCACCGCAACCAGCACGACCGCGATAACAGCCGTGCCAGCCAGGCAGTGACGCTCTTATCGTCCCAGTCGCTCGCTCACCAGGCTCTCGACCACCGACGGGTCGGCCAGGGTGCTGGTGTCGCCGAGTTGGTCCGGAGCGTTCTCGGCGATCTTGCGCAGGATGCGGCGCATGATCTTGCCCGAACGGGTCTTCGGCAGGCCGGGCGCCCATTGCAGATGGTCGGGGGTGGCGATCGGGCCGATTTCCTTGCGTACCCAGGCCACCAGTTCCTTGCGCAGTTCGTCGTTCTGCGCTTCGCCGGCGATCAGGGTCACGTAGGCGTAGATGCCCTGGCCCTTGAGGTCGTGCGGGAAGCCGACCACGGCCGCTTCGGCGACCTTGGGATGCGAAACCAGGGCGCTCTCGACTTCGGCGGTGCCGATGCGGTGGCCGCTGACGTTGATGACGTCGTCGACGCGGCCGGTGATCCAGTAATAGCCGTCGGCATCGCGGCGGCAACCGTCGCCGGTGAAATAGTTGCCCGGATAGGTCTTGAAATAGGTCTCGATGAAACGCGGGTGGTCGCCGTAGACGGTGCGCATCTGGCCCGGCCACGAATCCTTCAGCACCAGGTTGCCCTCGGCCTCGCCTTCGAGTTCGCCGCCGTTGGCGTCGACCAGGGCCGGCTGCACGCCGAAGAAGGGCTTGCTCGCCGAACCGGGCTTGAGGTCGATCGCGCCGGCCAGCGGAGTGATCAGGATACCGCCGGTCTCGGTCTGCCACCAGGTGTCGACGATCGGGCAGCGCGAGTCGCCGACCACTTCGTAATACCAACGCCAGGCTTCGGGGTTGATCGGCTCGCCGACCGTGCCGAGCAAGCGCAGCGAGGCGCGCGAGGTCTTCTTGACCGGCTCGTCGCCGTCGCGCATCAGCGCGCGGATCGCGGTCGGCGCGGTGTAGAACACGCTCACCCGGTGCTTGTCGATCACGTTCCAGAAACGCGACACGTCCGGGTAGTTCGGCACGCCCTCGAACACCAGCGCGGTGGCGCCGTTGGCGAGCGGGCCGTAGACGATGTAACTGTGGCCGGTGACCCAGCCGACGTCGGCGGTGCACCAGTAGATGTCGTCCTCGCGCAGGTCGAACACCGCCTCGTGGGTGAAGCTGGCATAGACCAGATAACCGCCGGTGGTGTGCAGCACGCCCTTGGGCTTGCCGGTGCTGCCGGAGGTGTAAAGGATGAACAACGGGTCTTCCGCGTTCATGCGTTCGGGCTCGCAGGTCTCCGGCTGGCCTTCGACCACTGCGTCGTACCAGCGGTCGCGCGGCATCTGCATGTCGACCGCGGCGCCGGTGTGGCGCACCACCAGCACGGTCTCGACCGAGTTGGTGCCGGGCAGCTTCAGGGCCGCATCGACGTTGGCCTTGAGCGGAATCTTCTTGCTGCCGCGCAGACCTTCGTCGGCAGTGATCACCAGCTTGCTGGCGCAGTCGGCGACGCGGTCGGCGATCGAGTTCGGGGCGAAGCCGCCGAACACCACCGAGTGGATCGCGCCGACCCGCGCGCAGGCGAGCATCGCCACCACCGCCTCGGGAATCATCGGCAGGTAGATGGTGATGCGGTCGCCCTTGCTGACGCCGAGGTTGCGCAGCGCATTGGCCAGGCGGCACACGCGCGCATGCAGCTCGCGGTACGTGATGTGCTCGGCCGGCAGGTTCGGATCGTCGTGCTCGAACAGCAGCGCGGTCTTGTCGCCACGCTCGGCCAGGTGGCGGTCGAGGCAGTTGACGCTCGCGTTGAGCTCGCCGTCTTCGTACCAATGGATGCGGAAGTCGGCCAGATCGTAGCTGACGTTCTTGATCTTGGTCGGCGCCTTGAACCAGTCCAGGCGCTTGGCCACGCCGCCCCAGAACGCGTCGGGGTCGGCGACCGATTCGGCGTAGAGACGCTCGTAGTCTTCGCGCCGGTAGCGCGACTTCGCAGCGAAGTCCGCGTCGGTCGGATAGACGGTGACGGGGTGGGTCATGAGTGGGGGCTCCGTGGGCTGGCAGTGTCGAGGCGCGGGCTTCGTTATAGCCGACCCGGCGCGCGACGCCTATGCCGCGATCGTTCCCGGTCGGTCCGGATCCGCGTCGCGGCGAGCAGGGCTTGCGCGCGGGCGCGCGAGGTCGCCCAGTGTGCCGCATCCGTCGCGACCGCCGCGGCCGCGGCGGTTTAGACCTTGGTCGTAACTCGGTCGCAAATGGGGAACTGAATCGCGGCGTTACGACCAATGGCGAATGGTGAAGCCGTCGCGGCGGCGCGCAGGCTGGCCGCAGCCGCACGTACCGCGCGGCGTTCCTCGGGAGGGAATCATGACGTTCACTAGTGTGTTCACGCGCACGGCACCGCAGCGCGCGGCAATGCGACGGCGGCCCCTGGCCGCGGCCTTGCTGGTCGCCCTGGCGCTGCCCGGACTGGCCTTCGCGCAGACGGCGAAGGAAAAAGAACTCGAAACCCGCGTCGCCGAACTCGAGCGCATGGTCCAGCAGCTGGTCTCGCAACAGCAGCAGGTGCAGACCCAGGTCACCGAGGTCAAGGCCGCGCAGGCCGCCGCGCCGACCGCGACCGCGGCGACGGCTGCCAAGCCGGGCATCCAGAGCACGCCGATCTCGACCGCCGGCAACCCCGGCACCCGTTTCAGCTACGGCGGCTTCATCAAGCTCGACGCCTCGGTCACCCAGACCAACGACGGCGACATCGCCGACGGCTCGGTAGGACGGCTGTTCTACGTGCCCAAGGCCATCCCGGTCGGCGGCGCGGCCACCCGCGAAGGCGGCAGCGACACCGACATGGGCGCGAACTTCTCGCGCTTCTGGTTCGCCGCCGATACCGACCTGGAGAGCGGCGACAAGCTCAAGGGCTATCTGGAATTCGACCTGTTCGGCGGCGGCACCACCGCATTCACCGGCAACGAGGTCGCCACCAACACTTATGCGCTGACCCTGCGCCAGGCCTACGTGACCTGGAACAAGTGGATGGCCGGCCAGGCCTGGTCGAACTTCCAGGACACCGCGGCGCTGCCGGACACGGTCGACTTCCTCGGCCCCACCGAGGGCACGGTGTTCGTGCGCCAGGCGCAGTTGCGCTACACCAGCGGGCCGTGGTCGTTCTCGATCGAAAACCCGGAAACCGTGTACACGCCGTTCCGCGGCAACATGGCCCAGGTCGCCGGCGACGACGGCGCGGTGCCGGACGTGACCGCGCGCTACACCGCCAAGGGCGACTGGGGCCACTTCAGCGTCGGCGCGCTGGCGCGCCAGCTCAAGTACCAGTCCGGCCGCGCCAACGACAGCAACTCCGGCTACGGCCTGAGCCTGTCGGGCAAGTGGAACCTCGGCGCCAAGGACGACCTGCGCTATATGGTCACCGCCGGCAGCGGCATCGGCCGTTACGTCGGCCTGGCGCTCAACAACGACGCGGTGCTCGACGCCAGCGGCGACCTGGAGAACATCGACCTGGTCTCGGGCTTCGTCGGCTGGCGCCACGTGTTCACCCCGAAGCTGCGCGGCAATCTGTTCTATTCGCGCGCCGAGTACGACAACGAGACCGCATTGACGGGCCTGGGCATCACCAAGTCGGCGCAATCGGCCCACATCAACCTGATCTATACCCCAATCCCGAAACTCGACGTGGGTGCCGAGTACATCTGGGGCCAGCGCGAGATCGAAAGCGGCGACCGCGGCGAGATCAACCGCCTGCAGACCCACGTCAAGTACAGCTTCTGACCGCACGGCGCGGCGTTCGCGCCGCGCCATCGTCGTGCCCGCGAGAGCGGGATCCGGGGCTCCCGTGCGCAAGCGCCGAAGGTCCCTGGAACCCCGCCGTCGCGGAGAGCACGAAGCAAGGATTCATCGCAACATCCAATCGCCCCGGCGGGCCCCGGCCCGCTCCTCTCCACTGTTCGGGGGAACAGACATGTCCAGCATCACCGCAAACCCGGCGACGCCCAGTGCGCCGCTGACCAAGGGCCACAAGAAGGTCATCTTCGCGTCCAGCCTCGGCACCGTGTTCGAGTGGTACGACTTCTACCTCTACGGTTCGCTCGCCGTGATCATCGGCAAGCAGTTCTTCGGCGGCCTGAACGAGACCAGCCAGTTCATCTTCGCCCTGCTCGCCTTCGCCGCCGGCTTCGCGGTGCGGCCGTTCGGCGCGCTGGTGTTCGGCCGCCTCGGCGACATGATCGGGCGCAAGTACACCTTCCTAGTCACCATCGTGATCATGGGCCTGGCGACCTTCCTGGTCGGCGTGCTGCCCAGCTACGCCACCATGGGCATCGCCGCGCCGATCATCCTGATCACCCTGCGCCTGTTGCAGGGCCTGGCGCTCGGCGGCGAGTACGGCGGCGCGGCGACCTATGTCGCCGAGCACGCGCCCAACGGCAAGCGCGGCTTGTACACCAGCTTCATCCAGACCACCGCGACGCTCGGTCTGTTCATGTCGCTGCTGGTGATCTGGGCGTGCCGCAACTACCTCGGCAAGGAAGACTTCGAGTCCTGGGGCTGGCGCATTCCGTTCTGGGTGTCGGTGCTGCTGCTCGGCGTGTCGGTGTGGATCCGCCTGCAACTGGCCGAATCGCCGCTGTTCCAGCAGATGAAAGCCGAGGGCAAGACCTCCAAGGCACCGATCACCGAGAGCTTCTTCTCCAAGAACGGCAAGATCGCCCTGCTGGCCCTGCTCGGCGCCACCGCCGGCCAGGCCGTGGTGTGGTACGGCGGCCAGTTCTACTCGCTGTTCTTCCTGACCAAGACCCTCGGCATGGACCCGAACCAGGCCGACATCTTCATCGCCATCGCCCTGGCCCTGGCCACCGGCGGCTTCATCCTGTTCGGCTGGCTGTCGGACAAGATCGGCCGCAAGAAGATCGTACTGGCCGGCTGCCTGATCGCAGTGTTCACCTACTTCCCGGTGTTCAAGGCGCTGACCCATAACGTCAACCCGGCGCTGGAAGCCGCGGTCGCCGCCTCGCCGGTCACCGTCACCGCCGATCCGGAGCGCTGCGCGTTCCAGTTCGACCCGGTCGGCAAGGCGACCTTCAAGCAGTCCTGCGACATCATCAAGTCGGCGCTGGCCAAGAAGGGCATTCCCTACGTCAACGCAGCCGGCCCGGCCGGCAGCGTGGCCACGGTCAGCATCGGCGGCGCCAGCCTGAGCAGCTTCGAGGGCGAGTCGCTCGACAGCGCCACGTTCAAGACCCAGTCGGACGCCTTCGGCAAGCAATTGACCGACGCGCTGCAGACTGCGGGCTATCCGGCCAAGGCCGACCCGGCGCAGATCAACAAGCCGATGGTGATCGCGCTGCTGACCTTCCTGGTGCTGCTGGTCACCATGGTCTACGGCCCGATCGCCGCCTGGCTGGTCGAGCTGTTCCCGACGCGCATCCGCTACACCTCGATGTCCTTGCCCTACCACATCGGCAACGGCTGGTTCGGCGGCTTCCTGCCGTTCACCGCCTTCGCCATCGTCGCCGCCACCGGCGACATCTACAGCGGCCTGTGGTATCCGATCATCGTCGCCTCGATGACGGTGGTGATCGGCGCGCTGTTCCTGCCGGAAACCAAGGATCGCGATATCACGGCGTGAGTCAGTTGCGTTGATGTTTCGAGCGAACGCCGGCCTTGGGGCCGGCGTTTTGCTTTTGCGTTGGACTCGGGGCTTGGGGCCCGAAGAACCGGGACTCGGGACTCGGGACTCGGGACTCGAAGAGCATGGATTCGAATCGCGTGAGCTGCATCGGCCTCGCCCAGTCTTATCAACCGGTTGCCGCGATACTCGTCACTGCAATCCATCTAAAGGGCTGAATCGTTCAAGCAGATGCTGCATGCCGCGCTCGGCGCTTTTGCTTTAGCCTTCCGAATTCCGAATTCCGAATTCCGAATTCCGAATCCCGAGCCCGACCCGAGCCCGAGTCCCGAGTCCCGAGTCCCGAGCCCATGCTGATTCAAGAGATCCGCGCCTGCACCCTATGCGCTGCGCACCTGCCGCACGGGCCTCGGCCGGTGGTGCAGGCGGACCCGCGGGCGAGGTTGTTGATCGCCGGGCAGGCGCCGGGACGCAAGGTGCATGCCTCCGGGATTCCATTCGACGATGCGAGCGGCGAGCGCTTGCGCGACTGGCTCGGGCTGGACCGCGCCACGTTCTACGACGAAACGCGGGTGGCGATCGTGCCGATGGGGTTTTGCTATCCGGGCACCGGCGCTTCGGGCGACCTGCCGCCGCGGCCGGAATGCGCGGCGACCTGGCACCGCCGACTGTTGCCGCAGCTGCGCGCCGTACGCCTGACCCTGGCGGTGGGCCGCTACGCGCAGCTGTGGCACCTGCCCGAGGCCGGGGCGACCTTGACCGAAGCGGTCGAGGCTTGGCGCGCGCAATGGCCGCGGGCGGTGGCCTTGCCGCATCCGAGCCCGCGCAACCAGGCTTGGCTCAAGCGCCATCCCTGGTTCGCGGCCGAACTGTTGCCGGCGCTGCGCCAACGCATCGCCGAGGTGCTCGGCGAGACCTCGTGACCGCGCCGCCGGCGGCGCTCAGGGATGGACGAACTTCGGCATCTCCCATTCGTAGCGGATCGCCAACAAACGCAAGGCGAAACCGCCGCCAAGACACAGCAGCACGCTGAGGTTCTCGGCGACGCCGAAGCGCAGCATCGCCAGATAGGCCACGCCGGTCAGCAGCGAGATCACCGCGTACAGCTCGCGCTGGAACACCAGCGGGATCTCGTTGCACAGCACGTCGCGCAGCACGCCGCCGAAGGCCCCGGTCAACATGCCGGCGATGACGACGATGGCCGGCGCGTGCCCGCCTTCGCGCGCGACCGAGCAGCCGATCAGGGTGAAGGCGATCAGGCCGAGCGCATCGAGCCAGAGGAAGGCGCGACGCAAGCGGTGCAGTTTCTTGGCCAGGAAAGTCGCCGCGATCGCCGCGCCGATGGTGTAGCCGAGGTACTCGGGATGACGCACCCAGCCGAGCGGATAGTGGCCGAGCACGATGTCGCGCAGCGAACCGCCGCCGAGCGCGGTGACGCTGGCGATGATGACCACGCCGAACAGGTCCATGCGCCGCTTGCCGGCGGCGAGCGCGCCGGTCATGGCTTCGGCGCTGATGGCGATGAGATAGATCAGTTGCAGCAACACGGCGGTTCTCCGTCGGAGGGGCACGAACGAACCGCGGCCGGGCACGAAGACGCGAACGCGCCGCTGCGGCGAGCACGCAGCGGCCGGGCGGCACGACATGCGCGCGGCCATGGGCCGCACCGCCTGCCTGTCTCCGTGGCCCGAAGGCCGCGGTGCCGCTCCCGCTGTCCTTTTACCTGAGAGTTTGGGCGGCGCGCTGTCGCGACAGCGGCCGCTTGCCCCTTCGGTGGGCCGCATCGCGGCCTCTCTCCAGATCGGCGTGTTCGTTGCAGTGTTCCGGCCGCGAGGGCCGAGCCTGAGCGATTATGGGAGCCTGCGCCTTCGGCGGGCAGCGGCCATCGGCCGGCGCCACTCTTCTGCAACGGTGGGCATGGTAGCAGCCCATCGCCGCTCCGATGAGCGCTCGGTCATGCCCGTCCGGGCTCTTGGGCTCTTGGGCTCTTGGGCTCTTGGGCTCTTGGGCTCTTGGGCTTTTGGGCTTTTGGGCTCCTGGGCTCTTGGTTAGGAGTGGGGCAAGCCGCGACCGCGCCATGACGTCTACGACGCTACTGGCGGAAGGCGATGATGGTGAGATGGGCCGATAAGCGTTGAGCTGCGTGGCCAAATCCCCCCCTCTCGAAGGAAGAATCGTCGTGTCGGTTCGGTCGGTTTGGATCGCTGCGCGATCGTTTGCAGTGTCGCAGTCGCGGCTCGCGCCGCTCCTACCCCGGCCCCGGTCGCGACGCAGCGGCTCTTGGGTAGGAGCGGCGCAAGCCGCGACCGCGCCACGGCGTCTACGACGCTACTGGCGGAAGGCGATGATGGTGAGACCGGCCAATGGCGATGAATTGCAGGACAGGGCAAATCCCGCCTGCCCTCCTTCTCCAAAGGGGACTCGTCTGGCCGGTTCGGTCGGTTTGGATCGCTGCGCGATCGTTTGCAGTGTCGCAGTCGCGGCGTCCACGAAGCGCCAGGCCGTAAGCGACGATGCCACCGCCATAGGACGACGGCAACGCACCGCCATACGACAACGACGCACCGCCACCGCCAACTAATCCGCAACCGCAGGCCGTTCCGCCGCCAGGGCCTCCACCATCGACTGCTCCAGCGATCGCCGCGGGTCGGCACGGATCGCGTCGAGTTCGTCGGCCTGCCAGTCGCGGCGAAGGCGGCCGTCCATCAGCAGCAGAGCGCGACTGATGAAGCGTTCGGCGACATCGAGCGAATGGGTCGCCAGCAACACCGCAGTGCCGCGCTCGTGGGCGAGCTGCTGCAGATGACGCTTGAGTGCGTAGGCGCTGAGCGGGTCGAGTCCGTTGAGCGGTTCGTCGAGCACCAGCAGCGGCGGCTCGCCGAGCAGGCCCAGCGCGATCGCGAGTTTCTGGCGGGTGCCGAGCGAGTACTGGCCGATGCGGCGATCCAGCATCGGCGCCAATGCCAGGGTCTCGGCCAGCGCCAGGGTCGGCGCGGGTATCTCGCTGAGTTCGCGGGTGCCGGCGAACAGGCGCAGGCATTCGCGCCCGGTCAGCAACGGCGGCAGCCGCGCCGGGTCGACCGCGAAGCCGAGCCGGCGCCGCGCCTGCAGCGGTTCGCGTGCGAGATCGTGGCCGCCGATCAGCACCCGCCCGGCGCTCGCCCGCTGCAGGCCGGCCAGGCAGTGCAGCAAGGTGGTCTTGCCGGAACCGTTCGGCCCGATCAGGGCGGCGAATTCGCCGGCGTGCAGGCGCAGGTCGATGCCGTGCAGCACGGCGTGCTCGTCGTAGCGGTGCTGCAGGCCTTCGAGTTCGAGTAGGACCGTCATCGCGACAGGGACCGATGTAAGACGGGACGCAGCGCAAGCCAGGCCGGCGCCGAAAGAACCAGCAGGATCGAGAACAATACCGGCGCGGCGCGCCAGCTCAGGCCCAACAGCGCGGCGCCGCCGCCTGCGAACGCCACCGCGCAGACGAAGGCGAAGGCCGGATAACGCCAGGCGGCCCGCGCCAGCCGGCGGGGCGCGCGCGGGGTGCTCGCCAGCAGGGCATCGGCGCCGAGGGTCGCCGCGACGCAGGCCTGCAGGATCAGGCTGAACCAGGCCAGCGCGATGGCGATCAGCAGCACGCCGAGGCCGCTGCCGAGGCCGGTGGAACTCGGCAGGCCGAACAGCACCGCGCCGATCATCCAGGCGTGGCCGCCACGCCGCCAACGCAGCACGCCTTCGCGCCGCTGCCAGTCGCTGAGGTGCGGCAGCCGCGCATCGTCGAGCCAGGCCAGGCCGAACAGCGGCTGGCGCGCACCTTCGCGCAGGCGGTGATGAGGATGACGGCGATGGCGCAGCGCCGCGAACAATCCGAGCACGGCGCCGAACGCGAGCCCACCGTCGACGATCCAGTACGCGGCGCGCAGGCTGGCGGGCTCGCCGCCGCAGGCGGTCAACACCGCGGCGGCGAACGCCATCGCCGCCAAGGTCGCCAGGCCGGCCAACAGGACCAGGCTGCGCGTCGCCCGCGCCGGCTCGATCGGCGCCGCCGCCCACCAGCCCAGGCGCAGGTAATCGTCGAGGGCGATCGACCTTCCGCGAGCGACCGCGTAGGCGAGGGCGATCGCGAGCAGGCCGAACGGCAGCGGCAAACGCTCGATCAGGCGCGGCAGAGCCGCGGCCAGCACCGCGGCGTCGCCGCCCCAGCCGCGCAGCGACAACGGCACGGCGATCGCGGCGGCCGCTGTCGCGAGCAGGGCCCGGCC
>NZ_JBPKJP010000078.1:0-20020 GCF_051217035.1 Lysobacter sp. 1R34A | reverse complement strand
GCTGCGGTCTGCCCAGCCCGCTGGCGAGCGCCATCCGCAGCACCGTGCGTCCGTCCGCGGACCGCGCCGCCGCCGCGCCGCCGCCGGCGGAGTCCGGCCGAAACGGGCGAGAGCCGATTCGCTGACCCGAAGGCGCCGGCCGCGCCCTTCCGGCGCGGATGTCGATTTGGCCGCGCACCGTTCGTCGTCCTCATGAGAGCCGCCACCGGGCCGCTCGTCCGCGAGGAACCGACGATGAAATTCATGTTGATAGTCAAGGCCGACCGCGACAGCGAGGCCGGGGTGCTGCCCGATCCGGCCTTGCTGAGCGCGATGGGCGCCTACAACGAGGAACTGGTCCGGGCCGGCGTGCTGCTCGCCGCCGAAGGGCTGCATCCGAGCGCGAAGGGCGTGCGGGTGCAGTTCGACGGCGCCTCGCGCCGGATCGTCGAAGGCCCGTTCGCCGCGACCGAGGAACTGGTCGCCGGGTTCTGGCTGATCCAGGCGCGCTCGCTCGCCGAAGCGGTCGAATGGGTCAAGCGCGTGCCGCACCCGCCGGGCCTGCCGGCGCAGATCGAAATCCGACAGGTCTACGACCTGGCCGACTTCGGCGACGCCTTGAGCCCGGAACTGCGCGCCGCCGAAGAGCGCATGCGCGACCGGGTCGCGACCTGGTCGAACTGACGGCCGCACCAAGCGCGGCTCGCGCGTCGATTCCGGGCGCGCGGGTTCGTCGTGATTACGACACCGGCCGTCGTGGCCGCCCGCAACGCGATGGCCATGCCCAGCCACAGCGCCCGTCTCATCCGGTTCAAGCGCCCCCACCCCAGCGAGGACGACCCCGCCATGCAACTGACCACTTACCTGTCTTTCAACGGCGACTGCCGCCAGGCATTCGAGTTCTACCAACGCACCCTCGGCGGCAAGATCACCGACATGATGATCTTCGGCGACCACCCCGGTTGCGAAGGCCTGGGCGAGCACGAGCGCGACAAGATCATGCACGCCCGCTTCGAGCTCGACGGCTTCGCCCTGATGGGCACCGACGCCACCGACCTGTATCCCTACCGGGGCGTGACCGGCGCGCACGTCGTGGTGTCCTTGAACGACCCGGCCGAGGCCAAGCGCATCTACGAGGCCTTCGCCGACGGCGGCAGGATCGACATGCCCCTGCAGGAAACCTTTTGGGCGCTGTCCTACGCCATCGTCACCGACCGCTTCGGCGTACCGTGGATGATCAACTGCGAAAAGGCCGCCTGACCGCTCGAAGGGCAGGCGCGGCGCAAGCCGCGACCACGTCATGTGCCGGGGTTGGCCGCAGCGCAGATCATTAGCGGCCGAGACGTCCGTCCGGCTTGATCGCTTTCGCCGGGCGCCGACGGATCGCGGTCGCCGCTCGCGCCGCTCCAATCCAAGCCGGGACGCGGTCGCGCGGCCCGGCCCCGGGCCTTGCATCGGCGTGCCCGAGGTGGTCTGATCCTTGGCCGTGACGGCCATCGATACCCACCGTGCCATCGACGCCGTCTGGCGCATCGAATCGGCCAAACTCATCGCCGGACTGACGCGCATGGTGCGCGATGTCGGTCTGGCCGAAGAACTCGCCCAGGACGCGCTGGTGATCGCGCTCGAGCGCTGGCCCGAGACCGGGGTGCCGGACAATCCCGGCGCCTGGCTCATGCAGACCGCGAAGAACCGCGCGATCGACCGGCTGCGCCGCAAGAAGCTGCTCGACCGCAAGCACGAGGAGATCGGGCGCGAGATCGAGGCCAGCCAGGACGAGGTCGAGGACGCCTTCTTCGACAAGCTCGACGACGACATCGGCGACGACCTGCTGCGGCTGGTATTCATTTCCTGCCACCCGGTGCTGTCGACCGAGGCGCGGCTGGCCCTGACCCTGCGTCTGCTCGGCGGCCTCACCACCGACGAGATCGCGCGCGCCTTCCTCGCCGCCGAGCCGACCATCGCCCAGCGCATCGTCCGCGCCAAGCGCACCCTGGCCGAGGCGCAGGTGCCGTTCGAGGTGCCGCGCGGCGAGGAGCTGGCGCAGCGCCTGGCCTCGGTGCTCGAGGTCATCTACCTGATCTTCAACGAGGGCTATTCGGCCACCGCCGGCGACGACTGGATGCGTCCGGGCCTGTGCGAGGACGCACTGCGCCTGGGCCGTATCCTGGCCGGGCTGATGCCGAACGAATCGGAAGTGCACGGCCTGGTCGCGCTGATGGAAATCCAGGCCTCGCGCGCGGGTGCGCGCACTGCGGCCGACGGCACCCCGATCCTGTTGCTCGACCAGGACCGCGCGCGCTGGGACCGGATCCAGATCCAGCGCGGATTGAGCGCGCTGGAGCGCGCGATCCGCCTCGGCGGTGCGCAGCGGCCATACGCCCTGCAGGCCGGCATCGCCGCCTGCCACGCCAGCGCGCCGACCGCGCAGGACACGCCGTGGCCGCGCATCGCCGCGCTGTACCAGCAACTCGCGGTGCTGACGCCGTCGCCGGTGATCGAACTCAACCGCGCCGTGGCCTTGTCGATGGCGTTCGGCCCGGCCGCCGGCCTGGAGCTGGTCGACACGCTGATCGACGAGCCTTCGCTCAAGCATTACCACTTGCTGCCGACGGTGCGCGGCGACCTGCTGTTCAAGCTCGGCCGCCGCGACGAAGCGCGCGCCGAGTTCGAACGCGCCGCTTCGATGACACGCAACGTGCGCGAGCGCGACCTGCTGCTCGCGCGCGCCGCCGAAAGCGCCTGAAAGCCAGCACGATCGGCGCGGGGGCGAACCCGGGTTCGCACGGCGGCGCTTGCCGCCTTCGCCGCAGGTGTCGCGAGGGGCGGTCGGCAGTGCCGACACCGCCGTCCCAGGCATGGAATTCACACTCTCCGAACGTGCGAAAACCGCGGATATTTACCGGTTTTTTACACGCCCGCCGACGGCCTCGACCAGGATGCGCGCAACTCGGGCCGCGTGGAGGGAAACACGATGAGCAGCGTAGCTATCGGCATGGCCATTGTCGTCGCACTCAACCTTTGGGCCACGGTCGTAGTGGTGCGCAACGAGGAGCCGCGAACCCAAACGCGGCGCCGGCAACTGAGGCTGATCTGGCTGCTGCCGGTGCTCGGCGCGACGCTGTGCCTGGCGATACATGCGAGTGGCCAGGCCATTGCCAGCGGGACGCGCCGCGCAGGAGCCGGGCGTTACGGATCGAGCCGTGGTGCGGCCAACGATTTCGGATTTCCGCAGGCGTTGTTCTTCGGCAGCACCGCCGGACAAGACTGCGGCGACCCCGGCTGGGGCGGTCCTTGCGGCAACGACGTCGGCACCGATGGCGGTGGCGACTGCGGAGGTGGCGATGGTGGCGGAGGCGGAGGCGGAGGCGACTGAGTCGCGCCGCTCAAACGCCGGCGTCGGCCATCGTACCGACGATCAACCGGGCCAGCGTCGCCGCCGCATCGGCTTCCTCGATGCGCCCGCGCGTCATCTCGCGCGACAGCGCATCGCCGGCGCCGATGATGGCGACGCAGCGGCGCAGCAACTCATCGGCCGGCAACGACGGGGCGAACGGTGCGAGCAGGTCGCGATAGAAGCGCACATAGCCTTCGACCAATTCCTGCTGGAACTTCTCCATTTCCTCGTCGCCGGCGAGCGCGGCGTTGATCGCGTGGCATTCCGGCCCGGCGGTGCGGAAGCAGCTCATATAGCTCTCGCCGAGCAGCCGCGCGACATCGTGCAGGCGCTGCGGAGTGCGCTCGAAGTCGCGCCGCACCACTGCGTTCTGGCGCTCGTCGATCTGCTTGTACAGCGCGATCAACAGACCCGAGCGGGTGCCGAAGTGCTCGTAGGCGATCGGTTTGCTGACCCCGGCGCGCTCGGCGAGGTAACCCAGGGTCAAGGCATCGGTGCCTTGCTCGCGGACGATGCCCATTGCCGTTTCGAGCAACTGCTCGCGACGTTCGGCCTTGGGCAGGCGTTTGGCGGGGGTCTCGGTCATGGAGCGATCTCTGGCGGGCGGGTTGCGGGTGCGATGAAGAAAAAAGCGCTTGACAGCCTGGGCAGGAGTATATCTTACTATTGGTAACTTACCAATCGTAGCTTTCGCTGGTGCCCGTCGAGCGCCGCGCACGCTGCTCAGCCAGGAGCTTGAACCATGATCGCAATCGCCAACAAACCCGTCCTCATCATCGGTGGTTCCGGCGTGGTCGGCGCCCAGGGCGCGCAGGCCCTGCGCCGCCTGCAGCCCGATCTGCCGATCGCCATCGCCGGCCGCGACCCGGCCAAGGCGGCCAAGGTTGCCGCCGAGGTCGGCCGAGCGGAGGCGGTGCGGGTGGACCTGGAGCGCGCCGACCTCGGCCTCGGCGACGAGGCGCGCTTCGGCGCGGTGGTGGTATTCGTCAAGGACGACAGCCTCAACTCGCTCAAGTACGCCCAGCGCCACGGCCTGCCCTACGTCAGCACCTCCAGCGGTTCGTTCGAGATCGCCCCGGAAGTCGCGCGCCATCTGCGCCATCCCGGGCGTTCGCCGATCCTGCTGGCGAGCCATTGGCTGGCCGGCACGGCGACCTTGCCGGCGCTGCACTTCGCGCGCGAGTTCCGTCGCCTCGACCGCATCGTGATCTCGGCCCTGCTCGACGAGCAGGACATGGGCGGCCCGGCCGCGGCCGCCGACTACGAACGCCTGACCACCGCCGCGGCAGCGCAGATCCTCGAACGCGGGCGCTGGCGCTGGGTGCGCGGCGAAGCAGCGGCCGCCACTTTCGCCAGCGTCGACGGCACCGTGGTGCAGGCCGCCGCGTATTCGCCGATGGACGTGGTCAGCCTGGCTGCGGCGACCGACGCGCACTCGATCCGCCTCGACATGGCCTTGGGCGAAAGCGCGAGCCGGCGCCGCGGCGAAGCCTTCTCGACCGAGATCGTGATCGAGCTGGAAGGCGAACGTCACGACGGCACCCACGTGCGTACCCGCCACGAACTGGTGCATCCGCAAGGGCAGGCGCCAATGACCGCACTCGGCATCGCGCTCGGCGTCGAACGCCTGCTCGGCCTGGCCGGTGGCGATGCGGTCGCGCCGGGCCTGTACACGCCGGACCTGCTGATCGACCCGGCCTACCAGCTGCGCCAACTCGAAGCCTTCGGCGTACAGGTCGCGCAACGGCCGACGACCGAGCTGCGCGCCGCCGCCTGATTCCGGCCGGCGCGCCTCGCGCGCCGCGCCGCCCATCGCTTCCGAACCCACCCGGCCGGCGTCCTCGACGCCGGTTGCGGCCGCCTGCGGCCTCGCGCCGCCCAGGACTCCGTCATGGATTTCTCGCGTTTCTTCATCGACCGGCCGATCTTCGCCGCGGTGCTGTCGATCCTGATCTTCGCCGCCGGCCTGATCGCGATCCCGCTGTTGCCGGTCAGCGAATACCCCGACGTGGTGCCGCCGACCGTGGTGGTGCGCGCGGTCTACCCTGGCGCCAACGCCAAGGTCATCGCCGAAACCGTGGCCACGCCGCTGGAGGAAGCGATCAATGGCGTCGAACGCATGATGTACATGAAGTCGGTCGCCGGCTCCGACGGCGTGCTGGTGGTCACCGTCACCTTCAAGCCCGGCACCGACGCCGACCAGGCCCAGGTACAGGTGCAGAACCGGGTCAGCCAGGCCTTGGCGCGCCTGCCCGAAGACGTGCGGCGGCAGGGCATCACCACCCAGAAGCAGTCGCCGACCCTGACCATGCTGGTGCATCTGATCTCGCCCGAGAGCAAGTACGACTCGCTGTACCTGCGCAACTACGCGACCTTGAAGCTCAAGGACGAACTCGCACGCCTGCCCGGCGTGGGCCAGATCCAGATGTTCGGCAGCGGCGACTACGCGATGCGGATCTGGCTCGACCCCAATCGCATCGCCGCGCGCGGCCTCAGCGCGAGCGACGTGGTGGCGGCGATCCGCGAACAGAACGTGCAGGTCTCGGCCGGGCAGCTTGGCGCCGAGCCGATGCCGAACCGCGCCGAGTTCCTGGTCCCGATCAACGCCCAAGGCCGGCTGCAGAGCGAGGCCGAGTTCGGCGCGGTCGTCATCAAGCGCGGTGCCGACGGCGAACTGGTGCGCCTGTCGGATGTGGCCCGGATCGAACTCGACGCCGGGGACTACAGCCTGCGCGCCCAGCTCGACAACCGCGATGCGGTGGCGATCGGCTTGTTCGAGGCGCCCGGCGCCAATTCGATCGGCCTGTCGAACGCGGTGCGCGCGCGCATGGACGAACTCGCGCAGACCTTTCCGCCCGGGCTGGAGTACCGCATCGTCTACGACCCGACCGTGTTCGTGCGCGACTCGATCGAGGCGGTGGTGACCACGCTGCTGGAAGCGGTGGCCCTGGTCGTGCTGGTGGTGATCCTGTTCCTGCAGACCTGGCGCGCTTCGATCATTCCGTTGCTGGCGGTGCCGGTGTCGGTGGTCGGCACCTTCGCCGCGCTGTACCTGCTCGGGTTCTCGATCAACACCCTGAGCCTGTTCGGGCTGGTGCTGGCGATCGGCATCGTGGTCGACGATGCGATCGTGGTGGTGGAAAACGTCGAGCGCAACATCGAGGAAGGGCTGACCCCGCTCGCGGCGGCGCACCAGGCGATGAAGGAAGTGTCCGGCCCGATCGTCGCGATCGCGCTGGTGCTGTGCGCGGTGTTCGTGCCGATGGCGTTCCTGTCGGGCGTGACCGGCCAGTTCTACAAGCAGTTCGCGGTGACCATCGCGATCTCGACGGTGATCTCGGCGATCAACTCGCTGACTCTGTCGCCGGCGCTGGCCGCGCGCCTGCTGCGCCCGCACAGCGCGCCCAAGGATGCGCCGACCCGTTTGATCGACCGCCTGTTCGGCTGGCTGTTCCGTCCCTTCAACCGCTTCTTCGCCTCGAGCTCGCGCAATTACCAGGGCGCGGTCTCCCGCACGCTGGGCAAGCGCGGCGCGGTGTTCGTGGTGTATGCGGTGCTGCTGGTCGCGACCGGCCTGATGTTCAAGGCCGTGCCGGGCGGCTTCATCCCGATCCAGGACAAGCTGTACCTGATCGGCGGGGTGAAACTGCCGGAGGGCGCCTCGCTCGCGCGCACCGACGCGGTGATCCGCAAGATGAGCGCGATCGCGATGTCGACCGAAGGCGTATCGGCGTCCGAAGGCTATCCCGGCCTGAATCCGCTGCAGTTCACCAACACGCCCAATACGGGCACTCTGTTCTTCGAACTCGACGGCTTCGCCCTACGCGAACGCAGCGCCGAGGCGATCAACGCCGAACTCAACGAGAAGTTCGCCGCCTTGCAGGACGGCGCGGCGTTCTCGTTCATGCCGCCGCCGATCCTCGGCCTCGGCGCGGGTTCGGGCTATGCCCTGTACATCCAGGACCGCAGCGGCCACGGTTACGGCGAGCTGCAGAACGCGCTCAACGCCATGAGCGGCGCGGTCGCGCAGACCCCGGGCATGGGCTATCCGATCAGCACCTATCAGGCCAACGTGCCGCAACTCGACGCGCGCGTCGACCGCGCCAAGGCCAAGGCCCAGGGCGTGCCGCTCGACGAGCTGTTCGCCACCTTGCAGACTTACCTGGGCTCGTCCTACGTCAACGACTTCAACCGCTTCGGCCGCACCTACCAAGTCATCGCCCAGGCCGACGGCGCCCATCGCGACAGCATCGAGGACATCGCCAACCTGCGCGTGCGCAACGGCGACGGCGACATGGTTCCGCTGGGTTCGATGGTCAGCCTCGGCGAGACCTACGGCCCCGACCCGGTGATCCGCTACAACGGCTATCCCGCCGCCGACCTGGTCGGCGAATCCGACCCGCGGGCGCTGTCGTCCAGCCAGGCCATGCAGACCCTGCGCGAACTCGCAGCGCAGGCCCTGCCCAAGGGCATGGCGATCGAATGGACCGACCTGAGCTATCAGCAGGCGACCCAGGGCAAGGCCGCGCTGATCGTATTCCCCCTGGCGGTGCTGCTGGCGTTCCTGGTGCTGGCCGCGTTGTATGAAAGCTGGACCTTGCCGCTCGCGGTGATCCTGATCGTGCCGATGACCTTGTTGTCCGCCTTGCTGGGCGTTTGGTTGAGCGGCGGCGACAACAACGTGTTCGTGCAGGTCGGCCTGGTCGTGCTGATGGGCCTGGCCTGCAAGAACGCGATCCTGATCGTCGAGTTCGCCCGCGAACTCGAACTGCAGGGCAAGGGCATCGTGGACTCGGCTCTGGAAGCCTGCCGCCTGCGCCTGCGCCCGATCGTGATGACCTCGATCGCCTTCATCGCCGGCACCGTGCCCCTGCTGATCGGCCAAGGCGCCGGCAGCGAAGTGCGCGCCGCCACCGGCATCACCGTATTCGCCGGCATGCTCGGGGTGACCTTGTTCGGCCTGTTCCTGACCCCGGTGTTCTATGTGGCGCTGCGGACCTGGGTGACGCGGAGCGTGCCGGAGCGGGGCTCCGTCGACGCGATCGCCTTGGGGTAGGAGCGACGCAAGTCGCGATCGCGATGCCCTCAACCTCGCGGCGTTCCTGGACGTGGCCCTGTAGGAGCGGCGTAAGCCGCGACCTTGGAATGGATCGACGCCGCATCGTCGTCGTCACTGATCGAGGCCGCGAACAATCGCAGGTAGGAGCGACGCAAGTCGCGACCGCGATGCCCCAACCTCGCGGCGTTCCTGGCCGTGGCCCTGTAGGAGCGGCGTGAGCCGCGACCATGGAATGGATCGACGCCGCATCGTCGTCGTCACTGATCGAGGTCGCGAACAGTCGCAGGGTAAGAGCGACGCAAGTCGCGACCGGGCCGTGCCAGGTTGCGACGCATCCGACCGCAACCCCGCCATCCCTAGCCTCGATGCCCGCCGAGTGGCCACCGAATTGATCGCCGTCACAGAAGCGACGCGTGCCTGCAACATCTGCAACATGGGGTGTGGATGATGGCGGGTCGCCTGACGCTTCCGGGGATGCCGCACCGATGACCGACCCGCAACGCCGCCGCTTTCTGGTCGGCCTGACCGTGGGCGGCGCTGCGACCGTGGCCGGCCCCCTGGCGCTGTGGCGCTGGACCGGCGGTCACGGTCACAGCCTCGGGTCGGGCCCGGCGCCGAAGTTGTCGGAGCTGGCGCCGGACGCGCGTTTCGTGCAGCCGCTGCGTCTGCCCGGAGCCGAGGGGCTGCTCGCCGAGGTCGATCTGAAGCAGCCGCTGCGTCTGTCGGCACGGACGCTCAGTGTGGGCTTGTTCCCAGGGGCGCCGACCTCGCTGTGGGCCTATACCGGCCGTGTCGGTGCCCACGACGTCGCCAATCCGTTGCTGCATGCGCGCCGCGGCGACACGGTCGAGGTCGAGCTCGACAACCGCCTCGCCGAGGTGACGACGATTCACTGGCACGGCCTCAGCATCGACGAGGCCAACGACGGCAGCGGCCTGCACCCGGTCGAGGCCGGCGCCAGCCGCCGTTACCGCTACCGCATCGACAACCGCGCCGGCTTGTATTGGTATCACGCCCATCCGCATGGCCGCACCGGCGTGCAGTTGCAACGCGGGCTGGCCGGTCTGCTGTTGGTCGAGGACGAGGAAGAGCGTGCGTTGCGGCAACGCCTCGGGATGCGCTGGGGTGAGCGCGACCTGCCCTTGATGATCGCCGACAAACAGGTCGCCGACGACAACGCCATCGTCTACAAGGACGGCGCCGACGACTGGATCGGCAACCGCGTGCTGATCAACTGGACGCCCGAGCCTTATCTCGACGTGATTCCGGCCTGGTATCGCTTCCGCCTGGCCAACGTCGCCAACGCGCGCATGTTGCGGGTCGCCTTCGTGCAAGGCGAGCGGGTGCTGCCGATGCAGTTGATCGGCACCGACGGCGGCCTGCTCGCCCAGGCCTGGCCGGTCGACGACGTGTTTCTCGCCCCGGCGCAGCGCATCGACGTGCTGGTCGACTTCGGCGCGCTTACCCCGGGTCAGCGGGTGATGCTGCGCAGCCTCGATTACGTGGCGATGGAGAACGAGGACGAGTCCGGCGCCTTCCTGCCCGACCCGATGGCCGATCATCCCGGCGCCACGCCGATGGGCGCCGCGCTGGACCTGATGGAACTGCGCCTGATCGAATGCGCCGACGAGCGCCGGCCGCCCGCGCGTTTGCCCGACCTCAGTGCCTTGTCGAAGATCGAGCCGCTGCCCGACACCGCCGGCTGGCCGGTACGCGCGCTGCGCCTGCGCATGGACGAGGCGGGGCGCTGGTTCATCAACGACTGGAATTTTCACGACGACGGCCACGAGCCGTCGTTCTCGGTGCGCCGCGGCAGCCGCGAGGTCTGGGAAATCCGCAACAGCATGACCAGCATGCCGCACCCGATCCACCTGCACGGTTTCCAGTTCCGCGTGCTCTCGCGCAGCATCAGCCCGCCCGACATCCGCGGCCGCCAGGTCGCCGCCGGCGGACTGACCGCGCAGGACCTCGGCTGGAACGACACCGTCGTGGTCTGGCCCGGCGAGATCGTGCGCCTGGCCATCGATTTCGCCCAAGCGCTCAGCGGCAGCCAACGCTACATGCTTCATTGCCACAACCTCGAACACGAGGACATGGGCATGATGCTGACCTTCGCGGTGACCGACTGATGCCGCCTTCCCGAACGATGTTCCTGCATCCGCCCTTGCGCCACGGAGTTTCCATGCGTCGTCCGAACCCCCTGCATGCCGCGCTATTGACCATCACCGTATCGACGCTGGCCGCTTGCGCGCCGCCGGCGCCGGACGCGGCGAAGAGCGACGCCGGCGGCGGTGCCGCGGCCTTGACCGCGGCCGAACTCGCCGACCAGAAGGCGCGCATCAGCTACATCGTCGGCCGCGACTTCGCCCGCAGCATCGAACCGATCCGCGGCGAGCTGGACCAGCGCATCGTGTTGCGCGCGATCCGCGACGCCCAGGCCGGCGCGCCGCCGCTGTTCGACGAAGCGCACAGCAAGCGGATCCGCGAAGGCTTCAGCGAGCATCTGCGCAACAAGCGCGACGGCGAGCTCAAGCGACTCGCGGTGCGCAACCTCGAAGCCGGCGAGGCCTTCCTGAAGAAGAACGCTAAAGTCGCCGGCGTGGTCAGCACTCCGTCGGGGCTGCAGTACCAGATGCTGCGCGCCGGCAAGGGCCCGCACCCGAAAGCCACCGACACCGTCCGCGTGAACTATGTCGGCCGATTGCTCGATGGCAGCAAGTTCGAAAGCACCTACGACACCGACCACCCGGCCGAATTCGTGCTCGCCCAGGTCATGCCGGGCTGGACCGAGGCGGTCCAGCTCATGACCCCCGGCAGCCATTACCGATTCTGGATTCCGGCCAAGCTGGCCTACGGCGAGCAGGGCGTGCCCGGCCAGATCGAGCCCAATGCGACCCTGGTATTCGAGATCGAGTTGCTGGAGATCGCGGGGCAGGGGGCGCCGACCCAGGGCGAGTGATGGGCCGTTGGGCCAAGAGCAGCGCGGAAGCGGCAACGCCGGTGGTCTTCATCGAAGCCGCGTAGTTTCGCGAGGGTAGGAGCGACGCAAGTCGCGACCGCGCCGTCTCCGGTTGCGGCTTTACCGGGCGCAGTGCGGTGGCCTGCTTGCGCACGGCCCGCATCCCTACGGCCGCCCTACGGGTCTTGCGTAGGCCGGCACGCAGAAAATCAAAATCCACGCAGCGGCAATTGCGATCTGATCACTCTAGGAGCGGCGTAAGCCGCGACCACGCAACCACGATTGCCTACGCCGCCGGCCGCAGGTTCGCGGTCGCGGTTTGCGCCGCTCCTGCCCTGGCATGAGGCGCGCCGCTTCGATGGGCTACATCGGCCTCGCTATTTCGGCGCGTCCCATTGTCGCGACTCACGTCGCTCCTACAGGGGCAAGCCCTTACAAAGAACCGACACAAAGCACATTGTTTGCGTGCCATCCGGCGACCGTCCGTCGGCGGGACGCCGATCTGTGACGACCGGCGCAGGCGCCGTCGCATCCGGCGCGGCATCCGTCGCAATCGTGTAGCCGTTTAGCCGCCACACTCCGCAACGTTCGTGTCCGCCCGGACCGCACCCGCCCGCCATCACCGTTTCGGAGACAGCCAGTGAACCCCATGCTCAAGGGCCTGCCCGCCCAGGGCGCGATCGCCTCGTTGTTGATCGCCGCCGTACTCGCGCCCGCATCGGCCAGCCAGCGCACGCTGCAGCTGTCCGAGGACGGCACCATCAGCAAGCCGGTGCCGGCGCCCAAGGCGACGCCGCTGGCCAAGGCCGTCGCGCTCGACCGCGTCTGCGAAAGCGGGGCCAAGTGGATGCGGCTGGGGTTCAAGCAACTCAAGCTCAGCGGTTACGACTCGCTGGTGTTGACCAGCAGCGGCGGCGACCGCCAGGTATTCGAAGGCAAGCACTGGAACGAGCGCAGTTTCCACACCCGCGCGCTGCGCGGCGACTGCGTCGACATCAAGCCGTATTTCAGTCAGCCCGACAGCGCCTTCCAGCTCGACCGCTACGAGTACAGCGCGACCGCGCTGGAATTGGCGAGCGTGGTGGTCGCCGGCGCCGGCGACATCTGCGACACCAGCGGCAGCGCCTGCCAGGGCACTTCCGACCTGATCGTCGCGATCAACCCGACCGCGGTGTTCACCGCCGGCGATAACGCGTACAACAGCGGCACCTTGAGCGAGTTCAACAATCGCTATGCACCGACCTGGGGCCGCTTCAAGGCGCTGACCAGCCCCTCGCCGGGCAACCACGAGTACTACACCAGCGGCGCCAGCGGCTACTTCGATTACTTCAACGGCGTCGGCAACGCCGACGGCCCGGCCGGCAATCGCAGCAAGGGCTATTACAGCTGGGACGTGGGCGACTGGCATTTCATCGCCTTGAACACCATGACCGGCGGCACCGTGTCCTCGACCCAGATCACCTGGCTCAAGAACGATCTCGCCGCCAACACCAAGCCCTGCACCGCGGCTTACTTCCATCACCCGCTGGTGAGCCGCGGCAGCTATAGCGGCTACAGCCAGGTCAAGCCGTTCTGGGACGCGCTGTATGCGGCGAAGGCCGACCTGGTCCTGGTCGGCCACGACCACAACTACCAGCGCTACGGCAAGATGAATCCGAGCCAGGCCGCGGCCAGCGACGGTATCCGCCAGATCCTGATCGGTACCGGCGGCCGCGCGTTCTACGGCATCGACGGCAGCCATGCCTCGCTCGAGGCGAGCAACGACAACACCCACGGTGTGCTCAAGCTGACCCTGACCGCGACCGGCTACACCGGCGAGTTCGTGCCGCGCGCCGGCAGCAGCTACACCGACCAGTTCAGCGGCACCTGCAACAAGGGCGGCAGCCCCTCGCAGTCGCTGACCCTCAACGCAGTGCGCGACGTCACCGTCAAATCCGGTGGCACCCGGGTCAACTCGACCGTGCTGTACGCCGACGGCAGCGACGGCGGCCAGCAACTGCGCGGCCTGATGGGCTGGAACGTCAGCAGCGCGGCGGGGCTCAACCTGACCTCGGCGCAGGTGAAGTTGCAGGTCAGCGACCGTTCGACCGGCGTCTACGATCTGTACCAGGTGACGACGAGCTGGACCGAGAGCAACGCGACCTACAGCGGCGCCAGCCTGGGCACCAAGCTCGGCTCGGTCACGCCGAGCGCGACCGGTGCGCAGTACGTCAGCCTCAATGCCGCCGGCCTGCAACTGGTGAAGAACTGGGCCGCGGGCACGGTCGCCAACAACGGCGTGATCCTGGTGCCGGCCTCCGGCGTCACCGACGGCGTCGACTGGTCCTCGCGCGAAGGCGCGAACGCGCCGCAGCTGCTGCTGAGCTACACCACGCCCTGACTGCGTCGCTGCGCTGTGGCGTTCACGGCGCGTGGCGCCGAGGCGATGCAGTCTCCAGCACCCGCAGCAAGCCTGCGGGTGCTGGATCCCTGGCGCTCACCGCATCGGTGCCGCTGCAGGCGGCGCTGACGACGTCGCGTTGCGTTGAAGCGCGTATCGGTTGGAGGTGCGCATGGCAGATAAGCGCGATCAGCTCATCGCCTGCAGCTGAGTGCGCGATCCGGCGCCGGCGCCGATCATGAGCTTGACCGATTCCTTGATCCGGTCCGCGCCGCCGAGCTTGACCGCGGCGATCAGGCGTTCGCCGATGGTCTTGCTTTCGTCGGTCGAATGCGCCTGCGCGCCGAGCACCGCGAACCCTTTCTCGGTCAGGCGATAGCGCAAGGCCATGTGGACGAAGGCCACGCCGTTCAAGGACTCTTTCACGCACGCGGTACTGCGCAGATAACCCTCGTCGAGCAACCATTCGAAGGTGGCGCCGCACGCCAGCACCGCGGCCGCCATGTCTTCGCGATTGGCCGGGTCCAGGCCTGGGATATGCCGCGCCGATTCCTCGGCGTTGAAGCGGGCTACGACGGGATGCTGTTCGAGCGCCGCCGCACAGATGCGCGCAGTGGCAATGCTGAAAACTTCGATATTTTTCATGGATGACGCCCCCTGACGTCCTTGCTATTTACGAGGGGCCTGCGTCAACGGCGCGTGATGGCAAAAGCCGCTAACTATCGGAATATCAAGGTGTTTTTTTGATGTCCGTCTCGTCGGATCTGTGATGGCCGATGTGCGGGCGTCGATAGTCTGACCCACCGCGGCAGATGCGCGCCCGCAGCGACAACCGGGCTGGCAAAGCGCGTCACCCGCGCCAGGCCAAGCGCACAAAACGGCACAACTCCGCCGCAGTCCGCGGCGTGACGGAGCGGGGCTTTACGACTCCGCCGGCAGCAGCTCGACCACGGTGTCGGTCGCGTCGGGCAGCGGCTTGGGCAATTCGACGATCAGGTGCCGGCCTTCGCGACGCGTCGTCAGCGCGGCGCCGCCATCGAGCAGTCGCGCGCGCCGCGCACCGTCGATCTCCAGACGCAGACGGCCGTCGGCCGGGCGCTCGAACACATGCAGGTAGATGCGGTCGGGCTTCGCGGTGATGCGTCCCCAGGCGACGGCATCGAACGGGCTGGCCTGGGTGGCATAGACCGACTCGCCGTTGCGGCGCAGCCAGGCGCCGATCTGCTCGAGCCGGGTCGCGCTGGCCTGAGGCACGCTGCCGTCCGCCTGCGGCCCGATGTTGAGCAGGAAGTTGCCCCCCTTGCTGGCGGTGTCGACAAGGTTGCGGACCAACTCGCGAGTCGACTTCCATTGCTCGTCGAGCGCGCTATAGCCCCAGGTGCCGTTCATGGTCATGCAGGCTTCCCAGTCGACCCCGGGCATGCCCTGCGCCGGGATCGCCTGCTCGGGGGTGGTGAAGTCGCCGTGCGCACGATCGAACCAGCGCAGGCTGCCTTGCGGATCGTCGTAGCCGAGCGAGCGGTACAAACGATTGTTCATGACGATGCCAGGCTGCGCGGCGCGCACCATGGTCATCAACTCGCTCGCGCGCCAGGTTTCGCCTTCGGCGCCGGGATTGGAATAGTCCCACCACAGCACGTCGATCGGACCGTAGTGCTCGACCAGCTCGCGCACCTGCGCCCGCAGGAAGTTCTGATAGCCCTTGAGGTCGGCGCGCTGCGAGTAACCGGGGTCGTCCCGCTCGGTCGCCTTTTCCAGCGGATGCGGCAGCGGGTGTTCCAGACGGGCGAAATCGCGGTAAGGGTAGGCCGGATGATGCCAATCGATCACCGAGTGATACAGGCCGACCTTGAGGCCTTCGGCGCGTGCGGCGTCGACGATTTCGCGGACCAGGTCGCGGCCGACCGCGTCCTGGGCGTCGAAGCGGCTGACCGCGCTGTCGTGCAGGGCGAAGCCTTCGTGGTGTTTGCTGGTGAACACCAGGTACTTCGCGCCCGCGTCCTTGGCCAACCTGGCCCACTCGCGGGCGAAGCCGGGCTTGGGCTTGAACAACGGCAGCATCTGCCGCGCGTACTCGTCGGTCGGCACGTGCGCATTGCGCTGGATCCATTCGGCCGAGCCCTTGACCGGCTCGCCGTTCCATCGTCCGGCCGCGCCCGAGTAAAGGCCCCAGTGCACGAACAGGCCGAAGCGCGCTTCGCGCCACCACTGCATGCGCGCATCGAACGCGGCCTGGCTCTCGCTCGGTGCGGCGACCGCCGGTTTCGGCGCGTCGGCGGCCGGCGTGGCCGCCGTCGCGAGCCCGCAGCCCGTCCACACGGCGGCGAGCAACGCAGCGAAGAAATACACTCGATGAAGGGGGCGACTCGCAGACGACATGCTCTTGCTCCGGCGGTGACCAATCGCAGGCATCGAAACAGACCGGTGCCGATGCGGTCAACCGCAGCGGTGCACGACCGCATTCCTGCATTCGCTTTTTCTACGCGGCGACGGATCTCCAAAAAAATCCAATGCAGGGCTGGTCATCGCATAAGCATCGCGCAGGTTCGAAAACGCAGGCGGATGCATCCCCGCATGCCTGGGAGCGAGCCGCGACTGCGACTAGACTCGGATCATCGAAACCTGCCGCGGTCCGCATCGGTCGCGGCCGCATTGCGAGGAGTTCCATGGATCGACGTCGTTTCCTGATCGCTGGCGGCGCCGGCGCGGTGGCCTTCAGTGCCGCACCCGCGGTTTCCGCACAGGTCGCCACATCGCAGGCCCCATCCGAAGGTTCCTCGCGGCCGCGGCCGACGCCGCAGCAGTTGGCCTGGCAACGCGAAGAGCTGGCGCTGTTCGTGCATTTCACCGTCAACACCTTCACCGACCGCGAATGGGGCGAGGGCGACGAAGACCCGCAGGCGTTCGCGCCGACCCGGCTCGATGCCGGGCAATGGGCGCGCGCGGCCAAGGCCGGCGGTTTCCGCAGCCTGATCCTGACCGCCAAGCATCACGATGGGTTCTGCCTGTGGCCGACCGCGACCACCGCGCACAGCGTGCGCAGCAGTCCGTGGCGCGACGGCCGCGGCGACCTGGTGCGCGAGTTCGTCGACGCCTGCCGCGCCGAAGGCCTCGGCGTGGGGTTCTATCTGTCGCCGTGGGACCGGCACGAGCCGCGTTACGGCAGCGGAAAGGCCTACGACGATTTTTACATCGCGCAGTTGACCGAGCTGTTGAGCGGCTATGGCCCGGTGGTGGAAGTCTGGTTCGACGGCGCCAACGGCGAGGGCCCGAACGGCAAGCGCCAGGCTTACGACTGGCCGCGCATCCACCGCACCGTGCGCGAGCTGCAACCCGATGCGATCGTGTTTTCCGATGCCGGCCCCGACGTGCGCTGGATCGGCAACGAGCGCGGCGTGGCCGGCAGTACCTGCTGGTCCCCGGTCGATCCGGCGCGCGTGCCCCATGCGGGGTTCGACCGGCCCTGGGTCGGCGAAGCCCTGCAACAGGGCGATCCTTACGGTTCGGTCTGGCGTCCCGGCGAAACCGACGTGTCGATCCGACCCGGCTGGTTCTGGCATGCGGCCGAAGACGCGAAGGTGCGCAGCCCGCAGCAACTGATCGACCTGTATTGCAGCTCGGTCGGGCGCAACAGCAAGCTGCTGCTCAACGTGCCGCCGACCCGCGAAGGCCTTTTCCACGCGACCGATGCGGCTAATCTGGCCGCGTTCGGACAGCGCCGCCAGGCGATGTTCGCCGGCGGCAACCTGCTCGCGCCGGCACGGGTGCGTGCGAGCGCCAGCGCCGACGGCCATGCGCCCGCGCGCGTGCTCGACGGCGAGGCCGAGTCGTATTGGTCGCCGGCCGCCGATGTCCGCAACGGTTGGATCGAGTTCGAACTCGATCGCGAGATCGAATTCGATCTGCTGTGCCTGCAGGAAGCGATCGCTCACGGCCAGCACATCGCCAATCACCGCGTCGAGTATTGGCGCGATGGCGGTTGGCGGCCGTTCGCCTGGGGCACGACCATCGGCTACAAGCGCCTGGAGCGTTTCGACCCGGTGCGCGCCCGGCGCGTGCGCGTGAGCATCGAGTACGCCTACGACACGCCGCGGCTGGCGACCGTAGCGCTGTACCGCAGTCCGGGGTGATCGCCGAGGCGAATGCGGACGCTCCTAGCCAAGATCGCCGCAGAAGCTGAACTGAAATTCAGCCGCGCCCGTGCTAAGGTGCCCGCCAGAAGGGGAGTAGCTCCCGCTGTCGTATCGTCATTACGGGCTGACCGCCCCGGTGCGACAGGCGTGCCGGCCATGGATCGAACGATCCGGCCGTACGCGGGCAAGACCTTCGCCGCCAGCGGCGAAGCTCCGTCCTCCCCGATTCCTTCGGATGAATGACGCCTCGCGGCTGCGGTCACGCAGTTCGCCGCCAGCTTTTCATCTCCGGGAGAATCACATGCAAACCATCGGAAGTCCGATGCTCTGGGGCGCGTTCGTCGCCTTCGTCGTCGTCGCTTTGCTCGTCGATCTGGTGCTGATGCGCCATGGCGGGCCGCACAAGGTGACCTTCAAGGAAGCGGCCTGGTGGAGCGTCGGCTGGATCGGCCTGGCCTTGCTGTTCAACGCCGGCCTGTGGTGGTGGGTGACCCAGCAGTCCGGCGCCGAGATCGGCAACCGCATCGGCCTGGAGTTCCTGACCGGCTACCTGGTCGAGAAATCTCTCGCGGTCGACAACATCTTCGTGTTCCTGATGCTGTTCTCCTATTTCGCCATGCCCGAGGAGCAGCGCCAGCGCGTGCTGGTGATCGGCGTGCTCGGCGCGATCGCCCTGCGCGCGATCCTGATCTTCGCCGGCGCCCTGCTGCTCGCCAAGTTCCACTGGATCCTGTACGTGTTCGGCGTGTTCCTGGTGGTGACCGGCATCAAGATGCTGCTGGCCGCCGGCAAGGCGCCCGACCTCGACCGCAATCCGTTGCTGAAGTGGATGCGCAGCCATCTGCGCCTGACCGATGGTTACCACGGCGCGGCGATCTCGATCCAGCGCGACGGCCAGCGCTGGTACACGCCGCTGTTCGTGGTGATCGTGCTGATCGGCGTCACCGACGTGATCTTCGCGGTCGACTCGATCCCGGCGATCTTCGCGATCACCGAAGACCCCTTCATCGTGTTGACCTCGAACGTGTTCGCGGTGCTCGGCCTGCGCGCGATGTTCTTCCTGCTGCAGGGCATGGCCGATCGCTTTCACCTGCTGCCCTACGGTCTGGCCCTGGTGCTGGTGTTCATCGGCGCCAAGATGCTGCTGATCGACGTATACAAGGTGCCGATCCTGATCTCGCTGCTCGGCGTCGCCGCGATCATCGGCGGTGCGATCGCCCTCAGCCTGCTGCGCCCGGCGCCGGCCAGGAACGGCGCGGCCGGCTCGAGCGACTCGACCGAGGTCTGATGCGGCGCCCGGTCGCAGAGGCCGGGACATGGCGGGCGGCGGCGCCGATGGGTACATTGGCGTTGCCGTTTCGCGAGGGTAAGGACATGGCCCGCACCGCCGCCGCCCAGGCTACCCACCAGCCGTCCGCGCGCAAGCGGACGGCGCCGATGTCGCCCGCACCGCTGCCGCCGATCGAGCAACGCCTGGCCGATGCCCTGGCGCGACTGCGCGCCGCCTCCAGTGCGAGCCATCGCGAGGGCCTGGCGCGTTACGCGATCCCGACCGAGCGCGCCTTCGGCGTGCCGATGGCCTCGATCCAGGCCATCGCCAAGGGCTTCGGCCGCGACCGCGAACTCGCCCAGGCGCTGTGGGACAGCGGCTGGTACGAAGCGCGCTTGCTGGCGTCCTATCTCGAGGACCCGGCCGAAGTCAGCGCCGCGCAGATGGATCGCTGGGGTCGCGAGTTCGACAACTGGGCGGTGTGCGACACCGTCTGCTTCGCCTTGTTCGATCGCAGCCCGCATGCCTGGCGCAAGATCGAGCAATGGGCCGGGCGCCGCGACGAATACCTCAAGCGCGCGGCGTTCGCCCTGCTCGCCAGCAAGACCGTGCACGACAAGGCGGCGCCCGACGCGGCCTTCCTGCACGGCCTGGAACTGATCGAAGCCGCGGCCGGCGACGAGCGCAACTTCGTCAAGAAAGCGATCAACTGGGCGCTGCGTTCGATCGGCAAGCGCAATGCCGTGCTGCATGCCGCCGCGCTCGCGGTGGCCCAGCGCCTGGCCGCCTCCGCCGACGCCGCGCCGCGCTGGGTCGGCAAGGATGCGCTGCGCGAACTCGGCA
>NZ_JBPKJP010000077.1:0-20130 GCF_051217035.1 Lysobacter sp. 1R34A | reverse complement strand
CGCGCGCGGGCGTTCGGCGCGATCGCCGCGCGCCGCGCCGCATCGCAACGGTTCGGGCGGGCGCGTCGGTGTGGCGTGCGATTGACTGCAGTTGCGCATCGGCGCGCCGTCAAGAGCCGGGCATACCCTGACGAATGTGGCGCCTTGGCGGCGAAAAGCCGGTCGTTTCCAGGCTTTTCGGCGCGCAATGCCGGGCGCGGCGCGGCCTCGGGCCCGCGCCGGGGACCGTGCGGGATGCGGCCCGTCGATTTTCTTGCCTGTGATGGCTGCCCTTGCCGGGATTTATCTTGCTACGATTGTGGGTCTGCGCCCCGGCCCGATCCGGGCCCGGCCCTGGAGAACCTGAATGACCCGTCTGATCGAGATTTTGATTTCACTGGCGATCGTCGCCGTGCTGTTTCTGGTTGTCGGCGTGGTTTTGCCGTCGAGCCGCCATCTGTCGCACTCGGTTGAGACCAACCGCAAGCTGACCATCGTGTTCGACACCTTGAACAGCCTGCGTCGCTTCAAGGATTGGAACCCGCTGGTGCTGCGCGACCCGGCCATGGAGGTCAAGCTGACCGGCAAGGATGAGGGCGTGGGCGCCCGCCTGGAGTATTCGTCCAAGGAACGCGGCCTGGGCAAGGGCAGCTGGGAAATCGTCAGCAGCGAGCCGGGCAAGTCGGTCGGCTACAAGATCGTCAACGAGGAGCGCGGCGACAACAAGCGCACCGAGTTCAAGCTGCGTCCGACCGGCAACAACAACCGCAACGTCGAGATCACCCAGACCTACGACGTCGACTACGGCTGGAACCTGCTCGGCCGTTACTCCGGCCTGTACGTCAGCAGCAACGTCGGCGAAGACATCAAGATGGGTCTGGCGCGCCTGAGCAACCTGCTGGCGACCGTTCCGAACTACGACTATTCCAAGCTCGCCGAAGCCGATCCGGCCAACGCGCCGAAGGTCCTCGACCGTCCGGCCGAGAACGTGCTCAGCGTGACCGCCGCGGTCGAGCGCGACAACGAGAAGATCAAGTCGCAGATCCACTCCAACATGGAATGGATCAAGAAAGTCATCGCCGCCAACGGCCTCGAGGCGGTCGGTCCGATCCGCGTGGTGACCAACGAGTTCGGCAGCGAAACCTATTCGTTCGACGTGGTGCAGGTGGTGCGCAAGATCGGCGACACCAGCACCGAAGCGACCAAGCTCGACGTCAAGATCGACGGAGCCGGCAACCCGGTCAAGGCCGAACTGTGGCCGGCGAGCAAGGTCGTCGTCGCCTCGAGCGGCGGCCACAACATGGCCGCGCTGGCTCCGGTCCGCGACGCCGTCCGCGCCTGGGCGCTGACCCGCGGCTACACCACGACCGAGCGTCCGTACGAAGTCTGGAAGGCCGGCATCGACCAGAGCTTCGACCCGGCCCTGGGCCAGTTCGACGTGTACTGGCCGATCAAGTAATACCGGACGTGGGGTCCGCTGCGGCGGACCCGCGCTCGACGAAACGCGCCGCGGTTTCCGCGGCGCGTTTTTTTGTGGGCGCTGGTCGGCGCTGGTGCGCTTTGGCCTTGAGGTAGGGGCGGCGCTAGCCGCCACTGCCATGTCTTCGTTTCGCTTCGCCATTGTGGCTTTGTGTAGGAGCGAGGTGAGTCGCGACCGCGGAACGCGCAGGGGGCTACGTGGCCGTCGTCGTTCGTAGAAGCGGCGTGCTTTCGTCAAGGGTAGGAGTGGCGCAAGCCGCGACATCGCTGTGGCGGTCTCGCGGCGCACGCTTCAAGAAAGATCTGGATCTGGATCAGGATCAAACCCAAAGCTTCCGCCACTAAAGCGGCGGGTTACTTTCTTTTGTCTAAAGCAACAAAAGAAAGGCACCAAAGAAGTTGCTTTTCTTTGAATCACAGGCTCGCGCGTTCGATGCCGACGCAGGGATCTACATACGGGACATTCTCGTCCCGATGAAAAACGGCCCGCATCCCTGCGGGCCGCCCTCCGGGTCTCCTATTGCCTTCGCTAGTGCTCGGCTGCGCACAGCCAAAGCAATGCAGCGGCACGGCGACGACAATGGAGCGTGCGACGCCGCTGCATGGACATGGTTCGCCGCCCAATTCCTCTCAACCGCCACATCCGCATGGCCAAGCCCGCGCCACCGTCCGGCCCGGCTGCTATCGTGCTTCTCCGGCGGCGCCGGTTCGGCGCATATCGAGATTCCGACCCATGGCTAACCCTCCGCACGAACTTTCCCCACCTTCACCGACACTCCCAGGGGCGCGTGCGCTCTCCGCCGCCGGCGCGGTGCTGGCGGCTTTGGCGGTGGCCTTGTCGGCCTACGCCGCGCATGTCGCCGACCCGGCGGCGCAGTCGCGGTTGCAGATGGCGGCGGTGTTCGCGTTCGGTCACGGGGTGGCCCTCGCGGCGCTGGCGCCGATCACGCGGCGTCGGCTTGCGCGGGTCGCGTTGTCGGCCTTGCTGGTCGGCGTGCTGGTGTTTTCCGGCGGCCTGGCGGCGGCGTATTTCTTCGGCGCTTCGACCCGTTTGCTGCCCTACGGCGGCAGCCTGATGATCCTGGCGTGGCTGGCCTACGCCGCCGATGCGCTGAGGCGTTGAGATGCCGCGACATGTCCGGGGGTTCGATGCCGAGGCGGCGCATGCGTATCTGAGCAAGCGCGACCGCAAGCTCGGCGCATGGATGAAGAAAGTCGATCGGCTGGAGAACGGCCCAATCCCGAGCGATCCGCGCTGGCGCCAGCGCTTCGATCCGGTCGACGCCCTGGCCCGGGCGATCTTGTTCCAGCAACTCAGCGGCAAGGCCGCCTCGACCATCGTCGGCCGGGTAGAAGCGGCGATCGGCAGCGACCGCCTGCATTACGACACCCTCGGCCGCTGCGACGACGCGGCGCTGCGCGCCTGCGGTGTGTCGGGCAACAAGTTGCTGGCCTTGCGCGACCTGTCCGCGCGCGAATCGCGCGGCGAAATCCCCGACCTGCGGCGCATGGCGACGATGGACGACGATGCGATCATCGCCGCGCTCGTGCCGATCCGCGGCATCGGCCGCTGGACGGTCGAGATGATGTTGATGTTCCGCCTCGGCCGCCCCGACATTCTGCCGATCGACGACCTCGGCATCCGCAAGGGCGCGCAACGGGTCGACCAGCTCGACGAGCTGCCGGCGCCGAAGGCCCTGGCCGAACTCGGCGAACGCTGGGGGCCGTATCGCAGCTACGCCAGCCTGTACCTGTGGCGGATCGCTGATTTTTCCGATGTCGCCAAGCCCAGGACCAATCGCTCGCAGGATTGAGCGGGGCCCGGGCCGTCGGGATCGCGACGGATTCTCAGAACGAGGGCGATTGGTAACGCCAGTGCCACGGCTCGTAGACGATGCCGTGCGGATTATCGCGCGGGTAACTCATGAAGTAGCCGTAGCCGCCGGCGTTGTCGCGCAGCCAGGCGAAGGCTGTGGTGTGCTCGAAGGACTCTTCCGCCGGCGGTTCGCCGGGCGTGCCGATGTCGAGGGCGAGGCCGCTGTGGTGTTCGCTGTAGCCCGGCGCGGCGTTGACGGTAAGGATTTCGTCGACGCGCAGGCCGCGCGTGAGCTTGCGTTCGAAAATGCCGAGTTGGTAGTGATGGCTGCGATAACCGGAAATCGCGTCGAGAACGACGCCGTCGAGCGACGCCGCCTGGCGCAGGTGGGTCCAGGCGCGCGCGGCGCCGGGGTGCAGCCACAACGATCGGCGGAAGCGATCGACGCCGGCATAGGCGAGGCGGTCGGGTTCGGCGACCAGGGCCAGGCCGGTGCGCGCCTCGTACCCGTCGCAGTCCAGGCCGAGGGCGGACAAGCGCTGCTCGATCCGGTCCAGCGGCAGTTCGCCGATCCGCAGCAGTCCCTCGCGTCGGTAGTCGACGATGGCGTCGAGCGCATCCAGGGCGAGCTCGATGCCGTCTTCGTGGATCAGCCGCGGGACCAGGGGCAGCAGGCCCTCGGGCAGGTCGGCGGCGAGGAAACGGCCATCGCGCTTGCGCCGCAGCACGTGGCGCGCACGCGACAGCGCGCGCGCGTCGTGGTTGCTGCGCGCGCGCAGCAGGCCGCCCGGCCAGAGTTCGATCTCGGGCGTATTGATCAACAAGTGGCCGTGGCCGCGCATGCGCTCAGATTAGCCGGCGAGGGCGCGCCGCGCCACGGTGGCGGGCCGGTGCATCGCTAGCCGAGCCGGGTCAGGCCGGCTGCTTGAAATACAGGCGAGTGCCGAGAATGCTCGGGTCGTGCTCGACCGATACCAGCTCCCAGCCCTGTTCGCCGCGCCTGTCGAGTTCTTCCTGGATACGCTGGCGCATCGGCGATTCGAACAATTGATAGGTCAGCTCGACGACGTGATGCTTCCACTTCTGGGTCATGGGTCCTCCTCGGGAGTCGGGGTGTCCGGGCGCGCCAGCCGGCCATTCTTGCGCAGGGCCTCGCGCAGGACATATTCGATCTGGGCGTTGAGCGAACGCAACTCGTCGTCGGCCCAGCGCTGCACGGCGGCGAGCACCTCGGCGTTGATGCGCAGCGGGTAGGCCTTCTTTTCGCTCACCGCCGCTGCGTCCGCTGTTCGTCGCCGCGACGCTCGCGATAGCTGCGGCGCGCGGCGCCGATCGCGAGGATCAGGGCGACGGCGAGGCCGTTGACCGCGAGCAGCAGCGCCGTCACGACCACGGCGATGCGGCTTTCGTCGGCGCCGGCCCAGTGGAAGCCGGCGCCGCCGAGCAGCATGGCCGCGCCGGTCGCCGCCAGCAGGCGGGCCAACGTCGCCGCGGTGCGGGCCGGGTCGGGCAGGCGCGAGGCGTCCAGGCCGTTGATCAGGTGCACGTGGCCGCGCGCGACCAGCACCGCCGACACCAGGATCGGTACGGCGCTGACCGCCATCGCGAGGGGGACGAGGTAGTCGTGGATCGTCATCGAAGTGCGCTCAGTACAAGGTGCCGGCGTTGACGATCGGCTGCGCGCCGCGGTCGCCGCACAGCACCACCAACAGGTTGCTGACCATGTGCGCCTTGCGCTCTTCGTCCAGTTGCACGACGCCGTTCTTCTGCAGCTCGGCCAGGGCCATCTCGACCATGCCGACGGCGCCGGCGACGATCCGGGTGCGCGCGGCGATCACCGCATTGGCCTGCTGGCGCTGCAGCATGGCGTGGGCGATCTCGGGCGCGTAGGCCAGGTGGCTGATGCGCGCGTCGATCACGTTGACGCCGGCATCGGCGAGGCGGTCCTGCAGTTCCTGCTGCAGGTGCAGCGAGATCTCGGCGGCATGGCTGCGCAGCGAGAGCTGGCCGTCCTCGTGCTGATCGTAGGGGTAGCTGGTCGCCATCGCACGCAGCGCCGACTCGGACTGGATGTGCACGAAGGTTTCGTAATCGTCGACGTTGTAGACCGCTTCGGCCGAATCGACCACCTGCCAGACGATCACCGCGGCGATCTCGATCGGGCTGCCGTCGAGTTCGTTGACCTTGAGCTTGCCGCTTTCGAAGTTGCGCACGCGCTGGCTGACCTTGCGCTTGGCGTAGAGCGGGTTGTTCCAGCGCAGGCCGTTGTCCTTGACCGTGCCGATGTACTTGCCGAACAGGCTCAGCACCGCGGCCTGATTGGGCTCGATCTTGTACAGGCCGGACAGGCCGAAGAAGGCGAGGGCGCCGATCAGGATCGCCAGGATCACGCTGGTCCCGCTTTCGCTGGTGAGGCCGCCGAGGAAGACGTAGGCGCCGACCGCGCCGAGGCCGATGCAGCCCAGCAGGACCGGAATGCCGGCGAGGGATTGGGTGGGGTTCTCTTTCATGGCGTCGGCTCGGTCGTTGTCTGGAGATATTGATATCAGATTGATATCAGAACTGGAACGGCCGGTCGTCGGAAGGGCCCGTCCGGCGGCACCGACCGTGCGCGAGCGATATGAGGGGTCGGAACGGGAACCGCATTCGGCGGGCGGAGTGACGGCCGGGCCGGCTGGGCCGAGTCGGGCCGGGCCGAACCGCCGGGCCGGATCACCGGCAGCGCGCGAACGCCCTCAGGGGGCGATCCGGTATAGCGGCGCCGGGATGAACTCGCCGGTGGCGTAGAGGCTGCGGCCGTCGGCCGACCAGCCCAGGGCTTCGGCCTGCGGCAGCCAGGGCAGGTCGCTGACCCGCGGCCGGGCGGCGACCGCCTGGGCCCAGCTCTGGCGGGGCTGGCGCGGGTACAGCAGCAGATAGCGGTAGGTCATCACCGCCAGAGTGTCGCCGTCGGGCGAGATGTCGGCGGCGGTGACCTGCCCCTGCAGCTTGGCCCGGGCCGGGTTGTTGCGGCTCAGCTGCGCATCGGGCTCGGGGATGCCGGCCAGGCCGCCGAGCCGGGTCGCGGTCTGCAGGGCGTTGCCGGCCGGCATCAGCGGCAGCGAGAACAGCTCCGGCGGCTGCCGCTTCTTGGAGATCAACAGCACTTGTTTGCGCGCGATGTCGACCGCCACCGCCTCGCAGTCGCGGGCGCCGTCGGGCCAGCGGAAGGCGATCGACCAGGCCGGCTTGAGCCGCGCGTTCTCGATCTTGGCCGGCTCTTCGATCACGTGCAGTTGCAGGCTGCGGCGCAGGCCGCCGTTGTCGCCGGTGTCGGCGATCAACAGGTATGAGCGCCCGTCGAGTTCGAACGCGGCGATGTCTTCCCAGTCGGTCTTGGTGACGCCTTCGATGCGCAGGGTCGCCAGCCGGTCGCCGTTGTCGGCGACGGCGAACAGGCGCTCGGGGTTGCCGCCGTCGTCGTGCATCCACAACACCCCCGGGTGGCGGCGCGAGGCCGCCAGGCCGCTGATCTCCGACAGCTGCGGGTCGAGCATCATCCCCGCCAGTCGGCTGCTGCCGTGGGCGGGCGCCTCCGGCTCGTCCGAGCAGGCCGCGAGCAGCGTCGCCGCGAGCAGCAGCGCCAGTCGCCGCGCCGCGCGGGGGCGGCGAGCAGGGGAGCACTGCGGTGCGGGGGCGACGGCGCGCGACGCGGGCCGAGGACGGGCGAAGGGCATGGTCACAGCATCGCATGGCCGATGCGCGCCGCCATAGCCCGGCGCCGCGGCTATCGCGCGGAAAGTTAGACTAGGCTCATCCACCCCACGGTTTTACGAGGATTCCGCATGACCACGCTCGGCACGCCGCTGTCCCCGCACGCTTTCCGCGTGCTCCTGCTCGGTTCGGGCGAGCTCGGCAAGGAAGTGGCGATCGAGCTGCAGCGGTTCGGAGTCGAGGTGATCGCGGCCGACCGCTACGCCGACGCGCCGGCGATGCAGGTCGCTCATCGCAGCCACGTCCTCGACATGCTCGACGGGCAGGCCATCCGCGAGCTGATCGCGGCCGAGCGGCCGCAGCTGATCGTGCCGGAAATCGAAGCCATCCATACCCAGACCCTGGTCGAGCTGGAGCAGGAATTCGCCGCGCGCGGCAGCGACACCCGGATCATCCCGACCGCGCGCGCGGCGCGGCTGACCATGGACCGCGAAGGCATCCGCCGCCTCGCCGCCGAGACCCTGCGGCTGCCGACCTCGCCCTACCGTTTCGTCGACACCGCCGAGGACTATCGCGCCGCGGTCGCCGAGCTCGGCTTGCCGTGCGTGATCAAGCCGGTCATGTCGTCCTCGGGCAAGGGCCAGAGCCTGGTGCGCAGCGCCGATGCCGTCGATGCCGCCTGGGATTACGCCCAGACCGGCGGCCGCGCCGGCGCCGGCCGCGTCATCGTCGAAGGCTTCATCGACTTCGACTACGAAATCACCCTGCTGACCGTGCGCCACGCCGCCGGCACCACTTTCTGCGCACCGATCGGTCATCTGCAGCGCGACGGCGATTACCGCGAAAGCTGGCAACCGCAGGCGATGGCGCCGGTGGCGCTGGCGCGGGCGCAGGAAATCGCGCGCACCATCACCGACGACCTCGGCGGCTACGGCGTGTTCGGCGTCGAGTTGTTCGTCAAGGGCGACGAGGTGTGGTTCAGCGAAGTCTCGCCGCGTCCGCACGACACCGGCCTGGTCACGCTGATCTCGCAGGACCTCAGCGAGTTCGCCCTGCACGCGCGCGCGATCCTCGGCCTGCCGATCCCGACCATCCGCGAGTTCGGCGCGTCGGCCTCGTGCGCGGTGCTCGCGCAGGGCCACGGCGTGCCGGTGTTCTCCTGCGTCGACACCGCGCTGGGCCAGGTCGATACTCAGTTGCGCTTGTTCGGCAAGCCGCGGGTCGAAGGCCAGCGCCGGGTCGCGGTGACCTTGGCGCTCGGCCAGGACGTCGACGAGGCGCGCGCCAAGGCGCGCGAGGCCGCCGCGCAGCTCAAGGTCGAATTGCGCTGACCGCAGCGCGCGATCAGCATCGACGGATCGGCGCCGCATCGAAGGCGCCCATCCCCAGCATCCCCCGGCATCGTCGTACCGCCGCCACAGCACCGCGTCTTCACGGGAGCGCCATGAACGAGACACAGGGCTACGCCGTATTTTTCTTCCCGCAGGCGCTCGAAGCGCTCGGCGAAGCCATTCGACCCTACCTGCTCGACGGCCCGGCCGGCGCGCACGTGCTGTGCCGCGAAATCGACACCGGCGGCGCGTTCACCGAGATGACCCTCGAAGGCCGCACCTCCGATGGCCGCGACATGTCGCTGGAGCTGATGGTGCCGGGCAACATGGTGCGGATGATCGTGTCCGCGCACGGCGAAGGCGCCTTCGGTTTCGGCCCGCGCGTGCTGCGCACCGCACCGTCGCCCAGCGCGACCGCCGCGGCGACCCCGGTCGCGCCGGCGCCGGTGGTCGTGCCCGGGGCCACGCCGGCGGTGCCCGATGCGCCCACGCCGGTGACCGCGAAGGACAAGCCCGAGTAAGCCGCCGACGTACCGCCTGCCGATGCAAGCGCGGCGTGCGGGACGCGGCAGCCCGCCACGAACAGGCGCCGGACGGCGCGCCGACAGGACATCAGCCATGAGCAAGACCGATACCGTCACCTTGAATCGCCCGGTGGGGCCCGAGGAACTCGCGCTGTTGCGCCGGAGCGGATTCAAGCGCTGGCCGCCGCGATTGCCGGAGCAGCCGATCTTCTACCCGGTCAGCAACGAGCGATACGCCGCCGAGATCGCCGAGCGCTGGAACGTGAAGGACAGCGGCTACGGCGCGGTGACCCGGTTCGAGGTGCGCGCCGAGTTCATGGCGCGCTACCCGCTGCAGAAGGTCGGTGGCGCGCACCACACCGAATGGTGGGTTCCGGCCGAGGAACTGGATCAGCTCAACGATCACATCGTCGGGACGATCGGGGTGATCCGGGAGTTTCACGATCCCGAATAAGATCGAGTCAGCCGGACTCGGCGAAATGTCGCGTCACCGCAGCTACGATCTTCTCGATGTCGTGCGCGTAGAAGCCGGACGAATTGAAGGTATTGAACTCGATCACTTTATAGCCCTGGTCGGTCAAGGCGACATCCATCACGCAGGTGCGGTGCGGCAGCCAATCGTCGGCCAGTTCCTGCGCCATCTCATACAGTTCCGGACGCGCCACGGGGTTAGCCAGGCGCTGACCCGCCACGCGGTACGACGATCCGTCGACGACCCGGCCGTCGACCACGAAGAAGCGCCATTCGCCGTGCAGTTTCTGTACCGGTGCGACGACGACCTCGGTGGTCTCGTCGAAGCTGTAGTTGCCCGAGTCGACGCTGCTCATCCAGCGGCCGATCTCCTTGGCCACGGTCACGGTGCCGTCGAAATGCTTGAGGTCCTGTACGGGACGCACGAACCAGACGCTGTCTTCGGGTTCCTCGCGCATAGCGGTCATGCAATCGCGCACGGTCATTTGCCGCACCTGTTGATTGAGCATGTCGTTGCGCTGGCGGTTCCAGGTGTCGACGCGAAACGCGTTGTCGTCGAAACACAGCCCGCGCCAGCCGCGCCGTTGCGCCAGGCGAGTGAGTTTGGTCGCGCCGTACGGGATCACGACGCCTTCGAGTTCCGGCACCTCATTGCCGAGTTCGTCGGAAAACGGGATCACCAGGATTTCCTGCACGCGCGCGCCGGCAGCCTCGGCGCCGCGCCGGACGCGGCGTACGTGATCGTCCGAAATGAAGTTGGTCTGGATGGCCCACGTGACGAAAGATTGCATGGCTGGCTCTGGGGTGGTCGGTGCCGGGATGCGGTGCTCGCATTTCGTAGCTAAGCGCGCACATCGTTGCGACGGCATTCTGGTCGACCTCGTTGGCAATCGCCAGCGGCATCGCGAGGCGGCGCCACCCATGCAGCGGAGCACAACGCGTTTCGATCAATCGTTTCCCTAGCCTGGGCGGCCAGCAACGGGAGAATCGACATGACCCCCAGCGGGCAATTGCTGGCATTCGTCGGAACCCGGCGGCGATGGTTCGTCGCGATGAAGGGCGGAAAAGCACACGTGCCAACAGCCGCCACCGATCTTGTCGCCGTCGGGGCTGGACAGGCAAGTCACCAGGCAGTCGTTGGCCGGACTGCACTGCACGGCTAGGGCCGCGATCTGGCAGTGTTCGCGTTGCGGCAGGACGCGTCGGGGCCTGGCCTTGCAGGCTTGATAACGGCTTACATCGCCGACGTCGGGCGGCGGCGGAATGAACGCGTGGGTTGCGGTGGACGCCGTCGCGCGGGAGGAGGATGGCGCTTCGCCGCAACCACTCATGCCGACAGCGAACAGTGCGAGTGCCACGAGGACGAGGCCTTCGCGCAGACCTAAGCCGGTCCGAGGTTGGCGTACCCCCAATTTCAATCCGCCAGATCCACCCACACCAGGTGGTGGTCGCTGGCTTCGGAGATCTTCGCGTCGGCGGTGTCGGGTTTCGGCCAGAACACGCCGGTGCCGCGCACGGTCCAGCCGCGCGAGGGCAGGGCGTAGTCGAGGCGCAGGGTGCCGGCCTTGGGGCCGAAGTCGCCGGTGTGCTCGGCGGTGTCGCCCTTGCGCGGGAAGCCGTAGAACTTCGCACGTTCGGCCGCGCCTTCGCTGCGCGGGGTCTGGCTGGCGTCGACCCGCGGATGCTCCAGCAGTTGCTTGATCGAGCCCGGTACGCCGTCGCCGTCGACCGGGTCGGCGTTCATGTCGCCGACGATGACGAAGCGCGCGTCCTCGGCGAGCCCGCCGCAGCGGCCCTGGTCGTCGCACAGCCAGGCCGGGCTGCCGCCGTCGAGGTAGCGCGCCCACAGTTTGATTTCGTCGTGGTTGCGCGCGCCGTTGCGGTCCTCGGGGCCGTCGAACACCGGCGGGGTCGGGTGCGCGGCGAGCAGATGCAGCACGCCGAGCGGCGTGCGCACCGGCACGTCCCAGTGCGACTTCGACGACAGCCGCATCTGCGGCCACGCCGTCGCCGAATACCAGGGCTTGCCGGTGTCGGGGTGGCGCGGCTGACGCGCGCCGGGCAGGGCGCTCCATTTGAAGCTCTGGAACGTGCGCACTGCGGCGGTGTCGATCGGATAGCGCGACAGCACCAGCATGCCGTACTGGCCGGGGTGCATGCCGTAGCCCCAGGCGTCGTTGCCGCGCGCGCGGTCGCCGCGCTGGGCATCGCCGGCCAGGCCGTCGCCGTCGAGGTCCAGGCCACTCGGCACGCCGGTGTTGACCGGGGCCAGATAGCGGTAGGGATAGGCCAGCGCCGCGCCGCCGCCGTCCTGCGCCACTTCCAGGTAACGGCGTTGGAACAGGTCGGCCGCGCGCTGCTGCGCGTCGTAGTCGAATTCGTTGAGCAGCACGATGTCGGGACGCACCCGCTGCAGCACCGCTGCGATCTTGCGCGCGTTGCCGTCGTCGGATTCCAGGCGGCGGATCAGGCCGCCGTCGGCATCGTCGTAGAGCGAGGTGTTGTAGGTCGCCACGCGCAAGGGCGCTGCCGTCGACGCGTCTGCCTGGTCGCGGACCCAGGCCTTGGGATCGCCGTGTACGTTCACCTGGGTGCAGGCCGTCAGGAGCAGCGCGGCCAGGGCGGCGCATGCGTGGAAGGGGAGGCGGGAGGCGGGCAATCTAAGCATGCGCGCATGATGGCATGGCCTCGCCGCGGCATCGTGACAGGGCCGGGCAGGGATCGCGTGCGGCGCGGCCGCCGAGCGAGCATCCGATGCGCCGGGATGCGGGCGAACCCACAAACAACGACGCCCCGGCGAACCGGGGCGTCGCGTCCAACCAAAGCGTGTCGCGGGAATTACAGGGTGCAGCCGAACGCGGCGTACTGAGCCTTGCTCTGGTCCAGCGCGGTCTTGCAGGCGGTGGCCAGGCTGGCCTTGCCTTCCGGCGTACCGGCGGCCTGCTTCCAGGCGCTGCGGCTCGAATCGATGCCGGTCTGGAACGCGGCGCGCTGGGCTTCCGGCACCTTCTCGGTCAAGCAGGCCGAGATCTTGTTGAGGTAATCGTCGCACTCGGGCACGCCGACGCTGTCGACGGCAGCGGCGGCCGGAGCGGCCGGAGCGGCAGCCGGGTCGGTCGCCGCCGGAGCGGCGGTGTCGGCCGGAGCGGTGGCAGCCGGGGCGTCGGCGGCCGGAGCAGCGTCGGCCGGCTTGTCGGCCGGCTTGTTGCAGGCGGCCAGCGCGAGGGTGATCGCGGCGGCCAGGAACAGGGTGTTCAATTTCATTGCGGACTCCATGTGGCGTTGAGTTGGTGGGTGGCGGCTCCATTGCCATGCCTGAGCGGCGCCGTTCCCGCACGTCGTTGGTTACGACCGGGCTACGAAATACACGACCTGAATGAGACGAGTGTTACAAATGTGTAAAAACGCGCCAATCCCGGCCATCGAAGGCCTCCAATGGACGGAAGCGGCGCTTGTAGTCCATCTTCGGATGCCCGGCGATCCAGTAACCGAGGTAGAGATGGCTGCGCCGTTCGCGCCGGGCCCATTCGATCTGGCGCAGGATCGCCAGGGTGCCGAGACTGCGGTCGGCGAACTCGGGGTCGTAGAAGGTGTAGACCGCCGACAGGGCGTTGTCGACCACGTCGGTGACCGCGACCGCGAGCAGCCGGCCGTGGCCGCGCGGCGCCGGCTCGCGTAACTCCAGGAAACGGTTTTCGCTCCAGCTGCCGATCAGGAACTGGTCGAACTCGACCGCGCCGTGGCCGTCCATGCCGCCGCCGGCGTGGCGCGAGGCGAGGTAGCGCTTGTAGAGATCGAGTTGCTCCTCGTTGCGTTCGGCCGGATGCACGCGCATCTCGACCTGCGCATTGCGCGCCAGGCAGCGGCGTTGGCTGCGGTCGGGCACGAAGCGTTCGACCGGGATGCGCACCGCGACGCAGGCCCGGCAGCCGCTGCAATGCGGTCGGTAGACGATGTCGCCGGAGCGACGGAAGCCCCAGCCCAGGGCATGCGGATACCAGTCGCGCAGGCGCGGATCGCGCGGGTCCAGCACCAGGTCGCGGGCGACGCGCTCGGGCCAATAGCCGCAGGCGTGCTCGCCGGTGTGGAACAGGCGGAGGTCGTCGCTGTCCGGCTGCGGTTGCGTGCCCATGGGGCCAGCATAACGCCGCATCCGTGCGCTGCGCATGAGGTCCGGTCGCTGTCTTGCCACTGAACCGGAACGGCGCCTTGTCAACCGCCCCGGGCCGGGGGCGTTGATCCGGTCATCGGCGCCACGGTGGCGCCCGCCGCAGGAGTCCACGCATGAACCGTACCCCCCTCTATGTCGCCCTGTTCGCCGCGGTCGCGCTGGCCGGTGCGGCGATCGCCGCGCCGCAGGACGGCGCCGCGCCGAAGCGCGAGCGCGTCCGCATCGACGCCAACCAGGACGGCGTGATCACCCGCGAGGAAGCCGCCAAGCACCCGCGCCTGGCCGAGAAATTCGACGGTCTCGACAAGAACCGCGACGGCAAGCTCGACGCCGGCGAGCGCCCGCAGCACCGCGGCGGCCGCGGACACGGCGGCCGTCACGGCGGCATCGCCGGGCTCGACACCGACGGCGACGGCCGCATCAGCCAGGCCGAGGCGGCGAAGTCGCCGCGCATCGGCGAGTCCTTCGCCAAGGTCGACCGCAACCGCGACGGCTATCTGGTGCGCAGCGAGTTGCGCGCCTACCACGAGAGCGAGCGCCCGAAGCGCGAAGCCGAGCGCGCCAAACGTTTCGACGAGCATTTCGCCGCGGCCGACCTTAACCGCGACGGCAAGCTCAGCAAGCTCGAAGTCGACGAGAAGATGCCGCGGCTGGCGCGCAACTTCGCCTTCTTCGACGAGGATCGCGACGGCTTCCTGAGCAAGACCGACCTCAAGCCGATGCCGCATCGCTGAGCGGGCTTTATCCGGCTGGGCTGGATCGATCGCGACAGGGCGCACTTCGGTGCGCCCTGTCGTTTGGGCGGCGCAGGCGGCTCAGCCGAAGCGGCCTTCCGAGTACAGGATGCAGGCCACCAGGACGACCGTCATCAGAGAACTCCAGACCGTCGCCTGGTTGCTCAACAGCCAGCGATAGGCGGTGGATGCGCGTGGATCGCGACCGGTCTCGCGCTGGATGCGGTCCAGGCTCGGTCCCAGGCGGCGGGGTGCGGTGATCATCCATTGCAACGATCCGGCTACCGTGATTATTAGGCTCGCCGCCAACGGAACCTGCCAGCCGGTGCTGAGTTCGAACGCCAGCAATAGAGCGATGCTCATGAACGCGCCGCAGAGGGCGGTCAAGCGCAGCAAGCCGGCGATGGCGCGATGTTCGGAGGCAGTACCGGCGAACGACAGCAGGTAGCGGCCGAAAAACAGGAAGACCACGCCGCCGCCGATGGCGCCGCCGAGCATGCCGCCGAGTACCAGTTGCATGTTCGAGACGAAGGCCTGAGTGTCCACCGGGGCGCCGAGGACCGCTTCGGAGACCGGCGACAGTACGCGTTCGGCGATGAAGACCAGGCTGCCGCCGACCACGCCCCCGGAAGCGCTGGCGGTGCCCAGTCCGCTGGCGCCGAACTTGCCGGCCAGGCCGGAGCCGAAGGTGCCTGCGGCGACCACCGCGGTGGTGGTGCCGGCCGGCGCGATCACCCCGAGCGCGCTGGCGACCATGGTGGTGAATCCGACCGAAGGCGCGCTGGCGCGGGCGAACACGGCGAAGCGGTCGAGCAGTTCGCTGCGCACCGTGCTGCGCGCGCGCGACAGGCGCTTGCGCACGGCGGCGTCGCTGAGGCCCAGCAGGGCCGCGACCTGCTGCGAACTCTGGCCTTCGCGGTAATACAGCAACAGCACTTCGCGGCTTTCGTCGGGCAGGGCCGAGATCAGTTCGGCGGCCACTTCGGTGCGCTCGGCTTCGATCAGGCGCTCGACCGTGCTCGGCTCGGGATCGGCCGCGGCGGCGATCGCCGCCTCGACGTCGTCGACGCCGCGCGGCAGCCGCTGGCGCGAACGCAGATGATCGTTGGCGAGGTTGCGGGTGATCTGGCGCAGCCAGGGCAGGAAACTCGAGGGGTTCTGCAGCTTGCGGATGTTCTGCCAGGCGCTGAGGAAGGCCTCCTGGGCGATGTCCTCGCTGGCGTGGACGTCGCGCACCATCGCCAGGGCGATCGAGGTCACCGAGTTCTGGCAGGCCGAGACGATGCGCGAATACGCGGCGCGGTCGCCGCCGGCCGCGGCCGGCAGGTCGTGATCGATGATCGAGTGCAGGACTTCCGCGTTCATGCGGCGCTCCGGCGCATCGGCGGGCAGGACAGCGTCTCGAAGGACGCCCGGACGCGGGCGGCGGAGGGCGGGGCGTGCGTCGGGCGGGGCTTCATGCGGGGTCTCCAGGCGACGGCATCGCGCGATGCCTGTCCACCATGACGTCGCGCCGGCGGAAATGTGACCGCAACGGCCGCTCGTACGCACGGCGCCTTGAGAACGCGGGCGGACACGCTGTGGCCCGGGTGTTCGGGCGGGAGACCGGAGCGGCCTCAGCCCATCGCGCGCACGGTCTTGATCACCCGCACCACCGTCCACTGGCCGGCGACCCGCTTGACCTCCAGGGTCTTGTAGACCGCCGCCAGACGATGGTGATACGCCGTGTACTCGATGCGGCCGCCGTCGGCGCTGGTCGGCCGGAAAGCGTGGACCTGGATCAACTCGGCCGGCTGGCCGTCGCGGGCGCGGCTGCCTTGCTCTTCGTCGGCGATCTCGACGCATTGGCTCATCGGCAACAGGCGCAGGCCGGGGCGCGCGAGGGCGGTCAACAGCTTGCGCGGAGCGTCGCGGCGGTCGATGCGCAGGCATTGGGTCGGCTGGTCGGCCTCGGCCAGTTGCTGGGCGAACACCGCGGCGGCGAGCGCATCGGGCACCGCGGCGACGCTGCCGTCGAACTTGTGCTTCTGCAGCGCCACCTCGGCCGCGTCCACCGGCGGCGCGACGGCCGGGCGGTTGCGCAGGTTATGGATCATCGCCAGGCCGAGGACGATGGCGATGCACAGCAACAGGCCGATCTTGATGCGGAAGGCGCGCTTCTGCCCGGGCGTGCGGGTCTGGTCGATCCGCGACTGGAACCGGAACGGCGCGTGGCTGGGCTCCTCGGCGCGGGTGCTGTCGATCAGCCCGGCTTCGCGCAGCAGGTCGCGCGCGCGCAGCTGATCGCTCGAGCGCACCACCCACACCGCGGGGCGCTCGCCGCCCGGTTCGCTGTACTTGAAGCTGGAACGGCGATTGCCCTTGTAGGAGCGGTCGTTGGTGACGCGCACTTCGATGCCGGCGTCGCGCAGCAACTGCGCCACGCCTTCGACGTTTTCCAGTCGCGGACTGCTGAAAACCTGCCTCATGTCAGTCCTTCGCCGGAACGGTACGGGCCGCGGCGGCGTCGCGCACGACTCTGATCAGGCCTTCTTGCGCGCTGCTCGCGACCAGGCGGCCATGGCGGTCGAAGATCTGGCCGCGCGCCAGGCCGCGCGCGCCTTGCGCGCTGGGGCTGTCGATCGAGTACAGCAGCCAGTCGTCGGCGCGGAACGGGCGGTGGAACCACAGCGCGTGATCGAGCGAGGCCATCTGCACGTTCGGCTGGTAATAGCTGATGCCGTGCGGAAAGGTCGCGGTGCCGAGCAGATGGAAATCCGAGGCATAGGCGAGCAGGGCGCGATGCAGCTCCGGCGCGTCGCCGACCGGTTCGCTCAGGCGGAACCAGACCTGCTGATACGGCGGGCGCTTGGGCGGATTGAGTTCGTCGCGCGGATAGACGTGGCGGAACTCGAACGGCCCCTGCCGCGACAGCCAGCGCTGGACCTTGGTCGGCAAGGTCGCCATGACTTCGGCCGGCACCGTCGGCGCCGGGTCTATGTCCTCGGGCTTGGGCACTTCCGGCATCGACAACTGGTGCTCGCCGCCTTCCTGCGCTTCTTGGAACGAGGCGGCGAGGAAGAAGATCGGCTGGCCGTGCTGGATCGCGGTGACCCGGCGCACCGAGAAGCTGCCGCCGTCGCGGGTGCGGTCGGCCTGGTAGACGATCGGCGCTTCGATGTCGCCGGCCTTGAGGAAATAGGCGTGCAGCGAATGCGCGTCGCGGGCGCTGTCGAGGGTCGCCTGCGCGGCCGACAGGGCCTGGCCGAGCACCTGCCCGCCGAATACGTACTTGGTGCCGATGTCGCGGCTCTGGCCGCGGAACAGATTGTCTTCCAGACGTTCCAGCGACAGCAGTTCGATCAGTTCGGAAACGGGGGAACTCATGCGGCCGGACCTGCGGAAAACGAAGCCGGCAGTATAGCGGAGGCCCGGCGGGGGCCTGGGCGGACGGGGCGGCCGATCGAGCGGGTGATCGGGCCTGCGAGCCCGACACCCCGGCGCTCGGCGCTCAAGCCAGGCGCTGCAGCCCGCAGGCGTCGAGCACTTGCGGCCAGGGGAAACGCGGGCCGGGGTCGAGTTTGCGCCGCACCCGGCGGGCCGGGTCGTCGCTGGCCTCGACCTCGGTCGTGTCCAGATCTTCGTGGCCGGCGATCAGGCGCAGCGAAGGCAGTTGCGCGCGCAATGCCGCCAGCAGCACCAGCAAGGCCTCGATCTGTTGCGGCGTATAGGCTTCGTCCATGGCCTGGCGGCGCGAATCCAGCCAGTCGGGATAACGCCCGGTGTTGACCAGCTCGATGCCGATCGAGCGCTCGTTGTAACCGCGGGTGTGGTGAGCGATACGCTCCGGCGCAACGTAGCGCGAGACGCCGCCGTCGCGGTCGACGTAGTAGTGGCCGCTGTTGCCGGTGCCCGATTGCGGGTAGAGCACGCGTTCGCCGTAGTCGCGCGCGGTGGCCAGGTCCGGCAGTTCGGTGCAGTGGATCACCACGAGGTCGATCGTCGCGGGGTCGCGCGCCTGCAACCGCGTTTCGTAGGGCAGGGGGGCGAGGACGAGGTTCAGGGGCGGCATGAGGCCGGATGCTACCATTCGCCCTCACACGGAGCCCCCATGACCCTGCCGCCCGCCGATTCCGCGCTAGGAAAACTCATGGCCACGCTGCCGCGTCCGGGTCGCGTGGAATGGATCGGGATCCGGCCCGCGCGCGGCACCGCGATGCAGGCGCTCGACGAAGTGCTGGCCCAGGCCGGCGCAGGTCTCGCCGGCGATCGCTACAAGGGCCGCAGCGGCGAACGCGGCATCACCCTGATCCAGGCCGAGCACCTGCCGGTGATCGCGGCCCTGGCCGGGCTCGACGCGGTCGAACCGGCGCGCCTGCGCCGCAACATCGTCGTCTCCGGCCTGCCCCTGATCGCGCTCAAGGGCCGGCGTTTCCGTCTCGGCGAGGCCGTGCTCGAAGGCACCGAGTCCTGCGATCCGTGCTCGATGATGGAAGCCGCGCTCGGCCCGGGCGGCTTCAATGCGATGCGCGGCCACGGCGGGCTGTGCGCGCGCATCGTCGAAGGCGGCAGGATCCGGCGCGGCGATTCGCTGGTCGTGCTGGCCGATGCGCAGACCCGTGCGACCGCAGGCGCGGCGGTCTGATTCTCTCTACTCGATCTGAGCGCATGGCTACGACCGGACATTGCATTCTTTCCCATGGCTTCGAAAGCGGCCCTGACGCGACCAAGGTCACCGCCCTGGCCGAGGTCGCCGCGCGCTTCGGCTGGAGCCACGAGCGTCCCGACTACACCGACCTCGACGCCGATCGGAAGGTCAGCGAACTCGGCGACGTGCCGGCGCGCATGCAGCGCCTGCTCGCCCTGGCCCGCGCCGCGGCCGAGCGCGGGCCGGTGCTGCTGGCCGGTTCCAGCCTGGGCGCCTACATCTCCGGATGGGTGTCGATGCGGGTGAAGCCGGCCGGCCTGTTCCTGATGGCGCCGCCGATCCGCATGGGCCATGCCGAGCCGATGCAGGCCGCCGATGTACCGATCAGCATCATCCACGGCTGGGACGACGAACTGATCCCCGCCGCCGACGTCGTCGCCTGGGCCCAGCCGCGCCGTGCGCGCCTGCTGCTGGTCGACGACAGCCACCGGCTTTCGGCGCACGTCGAAGGCAGCGCGGAAGCCTTCGCGCGTCTGCTCGAACGAATCTGAGTAAGCATCGAAATGAGCAAGTTTTACGCAAGCTGCGGCAAGGGCCTGGAATACCTGCTCGCCGACGAACTGATCGCGCTGGGCTGCCAGCGCGCGACCGCCGCCACCGCCGGCGTCAATGTCGAAGGCGACCTGGCCGACGCGCAGCGCGCGGTGCTGTGGTCGCGGCTGGCCAGCCGCGTGCTGTGGCCGATCGCCGAGTTCGACTGCCCCGACGAGCACGCGCTGTACGCCGGCGTCGCCGCGTTGCCGTGGCCGGAGCACATGGAGAGCGTGCATACGCTCGCGGTCGATGCGCACGTGTCCGGCGAAGCCATCACCCATGCGCGCTACGCCGCGCAGCGGATCAAGGACGCGGTCGTCGATGTGATGCGCGCGCAAACCGGCGCGCGCCCCGACGTCGATACCGACACCCCGGACCTGCGCCTGAACTTCGTCCTGCGCAAGGGCCGCGGCATCCTCTCGATCGACCTCGGCGGCGGTTCGCTGCATCGGCGCGGTTGGCGGCAGAAGCAGGGCGAGGCGCCGCTCAAGGAGAATCTCGCCGCGGCGGTGTTGCTGCGCGGCGGTTGGCCGAAGCTCTACGCCCAGGGCGGCAGCCTGTTCGACCCGATGTGCGGCAGCGGCACCTTGCTGATCGAAGGCGCGCTGATGGCCGCCGACGTGGCGCCCGGCCTGCTGCGCCATGGCGCCTTGCCGCCGACCCGTTGGCGCGGGTTCGACTTCGCCGGCTGGCGCGCGCTCTGCGAGCAGG
>NZ_JBPKJP010000076.1:0-20839 GCF_051217035.1 Lysobacter sp. 1R34A | reverse complement strand
GCCGCTGCGGCGACTGCACCGGCGACCCCGGCGACCGCCGCGCAGTCGGCCACGCCGGCGGGCCACGGCTATTGCCCGATCAAGCCCGCGAAGGCGTCCAAGGCCGCGGGTTCGCTCGCCAAGGCCAAGCCGCGCGCTTCGCGGCCGATATCGAAGAACAAACGTGTCGCTTCGCGCGGCACCGGCTTCACGGCGAAGCCGCGTCGCGCTGCGACGCGGGTCGCCGCCCAGACACCGCCTCCCGCCCCTCCGTCGGGTGCGGTGGCCCTGCCGTCGCGCTGGTGCGACGAGGCTTCGGCCCGGGTCGACTAGACCTGGCCGACGCATCAGCGTCCCCGGCAGGGGGCGCTACCGGCCCCGGTACGCTGGACCGGGGCCGGTAGTCGCTTTTCGCGATGGCTCGGTCGCGAGGTTTTATCGCGCAATCGCGCAGCATCAGCGCAGCGCGGCCTGCAGGCGCGGCAGGCGCGCGATCAGCCAGCGGTCGAGTGCGAACACGAGCAGCAAGCAGGCGCCGAGCAAGGGAAACAGCAGGCCGCAGCCGACTGCGATGGCGACGACGGTCTTCGTCCGGGCCGGAGTCGCCGCGCGCGGCGCGCCCATGCGGCCGCTCGGGCGCCGCCGCCACCACATCCACGTTCCGCTGAAGCACAGGCCGACCACGCCCAGGCACGGCAGCAACATCAGCAACTGATTGGCGCGGCCGAAGTAATTGCCCATGTGCAATTGCACGCCGAGCTCGACCGCCTGCGCCGCCCAACCGTAGTCGGCGAAGCCGGTGTCGCCGGCGACCGTCCCGCGATAGCGGTCGATCTGCACGCTGCGCTGGCCTTGCGGCCGATCCGGATACACCACCGCGGTGTAGACGCCGTCGGCGCTCTGCGGCAAGGACAAACGATAGTCGGCGAGCAAGCCCCGTGCGGCGAGTGCGCGGACCGCGGCGTCGATGCCGATGTCGGTCGCCGGCGCAGGCGATACGCCGTGATGCGTGGCGTGATGCGAATGCGCGGAGCGCGGCATCGGCGCGTCGCGCAAAGCCCACGGGGTTTCGCCGATCGCCTGCGCCATGGTCGGTGCGGCAGCGGCCCCGGCCGGGCCGTGATGGCGATGCTGCTCGGGATAGCCGATGCCCAGCGACTGGGTGCCGGTGCGCAGCAGATCGCCCCAGACCCCGGCCCAGGGCAGGCCGGTCAGGATCAGGAACACGGTCAGCGCCGAGGTCCACACCCCGACCGCACCGTGCAGGCTGCGCCAGAACCCGCGCCCGCGCGCGCGCAGGTCGGGCCACAGCGCGCGATGCCAACCCGGGCCGGACGGCCACCACAGGTACAGGCCGGTCGCGATCAACAACAGCGCCCAACACGCGGCCAATTCGACTACGGCATCGCCGAAACGGCCGAGCAGCAGCGAGCCGTGCACGGTGTCGGCGAAACCGACCAGGGTGCGGGTGTAGACGAAGGCGCCGTGGACCCGGGCGGTGCCCGGGTCGACGAACACCCGCAGCGGCTCGCCCCGCGCCGGCGTCACGAACACTTGCGCGGTGCGCCGCGGCTGCGAGGGCAGGTCGATGCGCGTCGCCGTGCCCGGATACGCGGATTGCGCCGCGGCGATCAGGCGCGACGGCGGCAGCGCGGCGCGGCGTTCGGGGGCGAAGCGCAGGGCCGGATGGACCGCATCCTCGATCTCGTCGTTGAACAGGTAGATCGAGCCGGTGATCGCCAGAATCAGCAGCAGGGGCGCGACGAACAGGCCGGCATAGAAATGCCACCGCCAGACCGCGCGATAAAGATCATGAGCGGCCGCGGCCATGTCAGAACGAGCGCGAATAGGTCAGCTCGAGCGAGCGCGGCGCGCCGAGGTAGACCTGGGTCGCGCTATAGCCCGACCACTGGGCGTAGAACGCATTGCCGAGATTGCGCAGGCGCAGGCTGTAGCGACTGGCCGGCGAGGGTTCCCAGGCGACCGAGGCGTCGGCGAGGGTATGCGAGCGGACCCGATAGGCGTTGGCGTTGTCGGTGTAGAAGTCGCCGACGTGGCGCAGGCCGAGGCCGAAGCTCAAGGGCAAGCCCGCAAGGCGATACCACGCATCGAGGTTGGCGCTGCGCTCGGGCACGTTGGGCGGGCGGTTGCCGCTGCGGTCGGCGCCGCCGCTCTCGAGCAGGCGGTCGAAACGCGCCGACAACAGCGCGGCGCTGGCGTCGATGCGCAGGCGCGGCGTCAACTGGCCGCTCAGCGAGAACTCGATCCCGCGCGAGGACTGCCGGCCGTTCTGAACGGTCAGCGCCGGCTGCAGCGGGTCGCGGGTCAGGATGTCGTCCTGGCGCAGGCGGTAGGCGGACGCGGTCGTTTGCAGGCGGTCGTCGAACCATCGGCTGCGCAGGCCGATCTCGATCGAATCGCCTTCGCTGAGCTCGAAGGCGTTGTTGCGTTGCTGGAGGGTGAGGAACGAACTTACCGGCAGCACCGCATTGCTGTACTGCGCATACAACTGGGTGCCGGGGCGCAGATCGAACACGCTGCCGAGCCGCCACGAGGTCGGGCTGAAGCGACGGCGGAACCCGCTGCGCAGGCCGGTATCGAGATCGAGACCGCGTCGCGCGAGCGAGATGCGCTCGTGGCGCAAGCCGCCGACCAGCAGCCAGCGCGGGTTGAGGTTGATCGCGTCCTCCACGAACACCGCGGCGACGTCGACGCGGGTGCCGAAATCGTTGCGGCCGTCGCGAAAATTGGCGGCGGTGTCGGCCGGAAAACGGCCGCGATCCTGCGCCTGCAGGTCCACCGGCGCGGCGCGGCCGAAGCGGCGCAGGTTGAAGAAATCGGTATCGCTGTAGTCCAGCCCGGCCGCGAACAGGTGCCGGCGCCCGCCGAGGCGGCCGTCGCGGCGCAGGCTCAGGCGCTGGTTCCAGACCCGCTGCTCGTGGTGGATGCGCGCGCTGCTGCGGTCGAGCAGGCCGCTGGCGAGGTTGTAGCTGAAGTCCTCGGTGTTGTCCCAGCGACGCCGCGCATCGTAGACGCTGAACTCGTTGCTGAGCGACCAGGCCTCGTCGATGCGATAGTCCAGGCGCGAGCGCAGCCAGGTCGAATGTGCGTCCATGCGGCCATCGGCGACGTTGTAGTTGCGTTCGCGCGCGGCGCGGTCGATGGTCAGGCCGTAGGCGTTGTCGACCAGTCCGCTCGGCGCGCTGGCCGCCGCGCGCGGCACCAGCGGCGTGCCGAAATAGGCGGTATCGAAATCGTCGCGCTGATGATCGAGCGCGAGCGAGGCCGACAGGCGTTCGTTCGGGCGCCACAGGAGCGAGCCGCTGAACGCCAGCGCCGCCGACTCGGTGTCGTCGACGTGGCCGTCGGCGCGGTTGGCGCTGAGCACGCCGCGGACCGCCAGGCGCTCGTTGAGCGGCAGGTTGCCGTCGAGGCCGAGGCGAGCGCTGTCGTGGCTGCCGTAACCGAGCAGCAGTTCGCCGCTGGGGGCGTCGAGCTGCGCGCTCTTGGGCACGTAGTTGATCGCCCCGGCGAGCACGCCCTCGCCGTACAGCACCGAGGCCGGCCCCTTCAGCACTTCGATGCGTTCGAAATTGAAGCTGTCCCAGTTGCGCGAGGAAAAGCCCGAACTGGTCAGGCGCACGCCGTCGAACAGATAGGACACCGCGCCGCTCGCGAAGCCGCGCATCGAGGCCACCCCGGGCTGGCCCGGCAGATTGCCGGCCATGACCCCGGGCATCGCGCGCAGCGCCTCCACGCTGTCGCGCAGGCCGCGCGCCTGGAGTTCGCGCTGGTCCAGCACGTCGAGGGTCGCAGGGAGCTCCTCCGGATCGAGGCCGAGCCGGCTGGCGGTGGCGACCGAGCGCATCGGTGCCGGTGCGGCCACCACGCGCACCGCGTCGAGGTCGACCGCCGTGCCGTCGGCAAGGGCGAGCTGCGGCAGCAGGAGCGCGGCAAGGGAGGCGAAGGCGAGGGTGGAGAGACGGTGGTGCATCGGCGAGATCCGGACTCGGAACGGCGGCCGCGCGGCCAGGGGGGCGCGGGTGCGGTGGAGAGGAGAGGGGCGGCGCTTGCAGCGGCCGGGCGCGCAGATGCTAGGCGGGGCGGTGCCGCGGGCGGCTGCGGCAAGTTGCCGCAGTGCGCGCTTCGAGCTGCGCTCGTCGCGTTCGCAGCCGCGGCGACGGGTTCCGGCCCATGCTGGCGGCGCGCACTTCTATCGCTTCGAGTACACGCTGTCCGAGGCGACCCGACCGCCTGCGAATCGGGCGTCGCGCATCGTGGGGAGCGATCTGCCCGAACGAATGGCCGAGCTCGCCGCCGGTCCGGCCGGCACACCGGGCAAAGACGCCGGCCGGCGTCTCAAGCACCATCGACGGGACAATCCATCACGGTTCTGCGAGCGCCGCGGCGCGGCTTCCGTGCGAACGTGTGCGCCGATCCTCGACCGCCACGCCGACCTGCGGGCCGCGCGCGCGGTGTCTGATCGGCGCTTGCATGCGCGTCGCACGACCTCGCCGCGGAGCATCGGGCGAGGCCGTTCCGTCCGGTTCGTTCGTCTCGATTAATTCTTCCATGCGCCAGACCGCTGTCCTGCTTTCGGCTCTCCTGTTCGCGACCGGCGCGCACGCCGCCGGGCGCGAGGCCTGCACCAACGGCAATACCCGCCTGCCGCCCACGGTCAACCTGCGCCTCGACAACGATTTGTTCGGCGGCCAGGACCAGGGCTACAGCAACGGCATCCAGCTGACCCTGGTCTCGCCGAACCTGGCCGACTACACCGACGACCCCTGCATTCCGCGCCTGGCGCGTTGGGTCAACCGACATCTCGATGCACTCCAGCCCGAGGGCTTCGAGCAGCGCAACATGATCGCGACCTTCGCCCAGGGCATCTTCACCCCGACCGACTACACCCGCCGCGACCTCATCGAAGACGACCGGCCGTACGCAGCGGCCTTGCTGGTCGGCCTGGGCTATAACGCGCGCAAAGGCGACTACCTGCAGACCACGCAACTGCAGTTCGGCCTGGTCGGGCCGTCGGCGCTGGGCAAGCAAGTGCAGAACGAAGTGCACAAGATGCTCGGCGACGAGACTTTCCGTGGTTGGGATCATCAATTGCGCGACGAGCCGGTGTTCCGCATCGTCCACGAGCGCATGCATCGCTACTCGGCCGGCGACGCCCACAACGGCCGTTGGGGCTGGGATGCGATATCGCACTACGGCGGCAGCTTCGGCAACCTGGCGACCTACGCCAATGCCGGCGCGGAACTGCGCTTCGGCCTGCGCCTGCCCGACGACTTCGGCAGCACCCCGTTGCGTCCGGCCGGCGAGAACACCGCGCCGACCCAGCACTACAACACCGGCGACCGCCGCTTCGGCGCGCACATGTTCGTGACCTTCGATGCGCGCTGGGTGTTGCGCGACATCACCCTGGACGGCAACACCTTCCGCGACAGCCACAGCGTGGACAAGCGGCCGCTGGTGGCCGATGTCGGTTATGGCCTGGCGCTGATGCGAGGGCGATGGAAGTTCGCCTTGGCGCGGTATCACCGCACCCGGGAGTTCGAAGGCCAGACGCAGACCCCGGTGTTCGGTAGCTTCACCGTGAGCCGGGCGTTCTGAGGGACGAGTCTGGGGCCGTATCGGCCTGCCTCTGTGTAGGCGCGGCGCGAGCCGCGACCGCGAGGCCTCGATCTCGCGGCGTTAGTCGTGTGCTCCCCCGATGGTCCGCGCCGGCGGCCGCAGGTTCGCGGTCGCGACTCGCGTCGCTCCTGCCCCGGCGAATGTGCGTCGCTTCGATGGATGACATCGGCATGGAGATGCCTGCGCGTCCCGTGGTCGCGGCTTACGCCGCTCCTACAGGGGATGGCTCCGCGCACTCGGATTTCTATTGCTGGCTGTGGCTGTGGCTGTGGCTGTGGCTTTGGCTGTGCGCGGTCTTGTCCTCGCGAAGGCCATCGAAGACCCGGAGGGCGGCGCGCAGGGATGCGCGCCGTTTTTCATCGGGACAGGGATGTCCCGTATGAAAAATCACCGCGTATGCATCGAACGTGCGGGCCTGTGATTCAAAACAAAGCACTTTTCTTTGGTTACCTTTCTTTTGTTGCTTTAGACAAAAGAAAGTAACCCGCCGCTTTAGTGGCGGAAGCTTTGGGTTTGATCTTGATCTTCATCTCAAGGCGAAATGCGCCACAAAACCGTCGCAGCGATGTCGCGGCTTGCGCCGCTCCTACCCCCAGCGAGAGCAAGCCGCTTCGACGAATGGCGAAGGCCTTGTCGCCTCTGCGCATCCCGTGATCGCGGCTCGCCCCGCTCCTACAGGGGACCCCCACTCGCGCCGCAAGACCGCCACAGCGATGTCGGGGCTTGCGCCGCTCCTATAAGGCATACCGAAGCCACAGACGCGCCGAACGACCGCGCACAGTCGTCCTCACTCCATGGTAATCCCCGCCGCCGCCGGACTTCGATCCTTCAAGGTCTCGCTGGCCTGCGCCCACCACTCGCGATGTTCCTCGCTGGCGCAATACTCGGCATAAGACAGCTTGGCGATGGTCGCCAGCGAATAATCCGGACGGCCCTCGGCCAGCATCGCGCTCATCGCCCGCAACAGCGGCAGCGAAGGCAGCAGGTCCTCGATGAACAGGAATTGGCCGGCCTGATTCACTTCGAGGAAATGCGCATCGCCGTTGCCGTCGATGGCCAGGTCGATGCAGCCGAACACCAGGCCGAGCTCGCGCATCAGGGCGGCGAGCTTGGCCTGGTCGGCCGACGAGAGTTCGCCGACCTCGGCACGCAGGCCCTGGGTGTTCTGGGGCACGCGCCAGTCGACGAAACCGTCGTCGTGCTGGGCGTACAGGCGGGCGGCGAAGTAACGGTTGCCGATCGCGGTCACGCGCAGGTCGTGGCGTTTGTCGACGTAGACCTGGTAGATGCCGGGGCAGTGCAGCAGGCTCTGGTCGTCTTCGAGCATCGCCGGTTCGACGATGCGCGCGTAGGTGCTGAACATGCGGCCGCTTTCGGCGTCCTTCCAGGTATGGGTCAGGAAGGGCTTGTAGACCACGCGGCCGTGGCGCTGGACGAAACGGCGGATTTCGGCCGGGTCGTGCGAGACCAGGGTGGGCGGGAAGCGCAGGCCGCAGTGATGGGCAGCGCGCAGTTGCACCAGTTTGTTCTCGGCCATCGCCGCGGCGGCGGGACGGTTGACCCACAGCCGGTCGGTGCCCTGATCGGTCAGGGCGTACACGTTCTTGAGGAAGCGTCCCCATTCGCCACGCAGGAACGGCTGGTCGCCGGCATGCGCGCGCGGGAAGGATTCGGGGTTGCGCGGGCGCCGGTACCAGACCGTGCCGACGTGCGCGTCGTCGAGCGGGCCGCTCATGCGCAGGCCGAGGTCGGGATCGCAGTGCAGGGACATCGCGCCGAGTTCGGCTTCGGCCAACGAACTCAGCCAGGTCGCGTCGAGGCCGCTGGCGCGCAAGGCCCAGCGCGCGGCGGAAGCGTGGATGTCGTGGGCCAGCGAGGACAGGATCAGCGGACGGCGAGGAGCGGGCATGGAGGCGTTTCGCATCGAATCATCGAAAACGGCACGCCCCGTCGGACGGGGCGTGCCGGATCATGCGCTGGGCGAGGATTTACGCGTACGTCGCTCGCGCGCGAGTCCACCCTGGCCTGTCGCATGGACTGCATCCGATCCTGCGATCGGCGTTATCGGTGCTGCGGCGGGCGATTACAGGACGTCGGGATCGCCCGGGTCGTCGCCGTTCGGACCGGTGGCGTGGGTGGTGTCGCCCTTGCCGCCGGAGATCGCTGCGATCTCGTCCAGCGAAAGTTCGCGCGCCGCGATGCGGGCGAGCGGGCGGGCGGCTTCGTCCTGAGGCAGAGCGTTGTTGCTGTCTTGCTTACTCATGGAGCGTTCTCCTAAACCGTAGAGTGCCAGGATGAGTTGATAGGCCGTCCCGGCGTCGGCACGAGCATCGATGCTAGCAACTATGAAAGTCATGGTTTGCTAATCGCGATCTCACTTTCGCGCTGAATGCGCGAAGCGATAGGGATTGCAAACTCGGGTGTTGTGATCTGTTCACTGACGCCGTTGCGCAGGGCGACGACGCGGTCGGCGCTGCGAATCGTGTCGGGCCGGTGGGCGATGACGATGCGGGTCATGCGCAGGGCGGAAATCTCGCGATTGATTTCGTGCTCGCGGGCGACGTCGAGGTGACTGGTAGCCTCGTCGAGCAACAGGATCGCCGGCGCCCGGTACAGGGCGCGCGCCAGCAGCACGCGTTGTTTCTGGCCGCCCGACAGCGACGAGCCCAGGTCGCCGACCAGCGACTCGTAGCCCATCGCCATCGCCGCGATGTCCTCGTGGATGCGCGCCGCGCGCGCCGCCGCTTCGATGCGCGCAGGGTCGGCGGCATGGTCGAAGGAGGCGATGTTCTCGCCGATCGAGCCGGCGAACAGCACGTCCTCCTGCATCACGGCGCCGAACAACTCGCGGTAGGCGGCCAGGCCGTAGTCGTGGATGTCGACTCCGCCGATGCGGATCGTGCCCGAACTCGGCCGCAGCAGGCCGAGAATCAGCTTGGCCAGGGTGGTCTTGCCGCAGCCCGAGGGGCCGACGATCGCGACCGATTCGCCGGCCTCGATGCTGAAGCTGCAATCGCGCAGGATCCACGGCTCGTCGTCGGCATAGCGGAAGCTGAGCCGGTCGATCTCGATGTGCGGCGCCGGCACCGGCCCGGCGTAGTCGGTGTGCACATGCGCCTCGGGCGGCTCGAAGGCGATGTCGGCGATGCGCTGCCCGTGCAGGCCGAGCAGGCGCAGGTCGACGAGTTTGTCGATCAGGCTGCCGGTGCGGGTGGCGAACAGGTCGGCGTAGGCGACGAACACCACCATCATGCCGGCGCTGAAGCGGCCCTGCAGGGTCAGCCAGGCGCACAGCCAGATCAGCAGCACGCGCTGGGCGCCGAACACCAGCTTCGACAGCGCCGAGAACACCGCGGTGGTGCGGCTGATCGCGGCCTCGCGGTTGGCGACCTCGACGCTGGCGTTGGCGATGCGCCCGCGGCGGTCGTCCTGCTGGTTGCCGAGCTTGATCGTCTGCACGCCCTGGATCGACTCGATCAACAGGCTCTGCTGCCTGGCGACCTGGATCAGCTGTTCTTCCTTGAGCCGCCACAGCCGACGGTACGCCGCCCAGCGCAGCGCCGCGTACACGGCGAATGCGGCCAGGACCACGGCGGTCAACGGTGGGCTGTAGAACAGCAGCAGCGCCAGCACCAGGGTCACGGTGAGACCGTCGAGCAAGCTCTCGACGAAACTGCCGGTCAGGGTCTGCTGGATCGCCTGCACCGAGACGAAGCGCGACATCACCCCGCCGACGTGCCGCTTCTCGAAAAAATCCAGCGGCAGCCGCATCAGGTGGCCGAACAGGTTGGCCAGCCATTGCGAATTCAGGGCCGCGCCGAGGTCGGCGACCAGCCAGCCGCGCATCGCCGTCAGCGTCGCCTGGAACACCACCACCACCAGGAAACCGATGCCGAGCAGGTTCAACAGACCGATGTCGGCGGCGACCAGCACCCGGTCGATCACCCACTGCATCGCCAGCGGCAGCAGCAGGGTGAACACCTCCAGGCTCAGCGCCAGGATCAGGATCTGCGCGCCGGCGCGGCGCAGTCCGACGATATGGCCGGCGAGCCCGCGCAGGCTCAGGCGCTGGCGTTCGCGCATCGGCACGAAGTCGGTCTTCGGCGACAGCTCCAGGGCGATGCCGGTGTAGTGGCGGCCGAATTCGGCCAGCGGCAGGCTGACCGCGCCGCGCGCCGGGTCGTGCAGTTCGGCGCGGCCGCGGGCGATGCGCTTGAGCACGACGAAATGGTTGAGGTCCCAATGCAGCACGCAGGGCAGGCGCAGATCGGCGAGGTGCTCGATCTCGGCGCGCAAGGGCCGGCTGTCGAAACCGAGCGCGCCGGCGATCTTGATCAGGCGCGCCAGGGTGGCGCCGCGCGGCGACACCGGGAAGCGCCGGCGCAGGCTGCTCAGGTCGAGGTCGTGGCCGTGGTGGACCGCGATCATCGCCAGGCAGGCCAGGCCGCATTCGGCCAATTCGTTCTGCTGGATCACCGGCAAGGGGCGGGTGCTCACGGCCGTGGCTCCGGCGAGGTGACACGGTCCTTCGACAGCGGCGCGAGCACGAATTCGTAGAGGCGTCGCTGCTCGAGTTGCAACTCGGCATCGACGCGCATGCCCGCCCGCAGGGCTCGGGTGCCGATGCGCTGGCGCTCCAGCTCGACCCTCACCGGCCAGGCCGGCGCGTCCAGGCGCAGGCCACTGCGTCGTTGAACCTCCTCGGGCGAGACCGCTTCGGCGGCGATCGCGGCCACGCGGCCGTGCTGCACACCGTAGCGCTGATACGGAAAGGCGCGGTAGCGCAGCACCGCCGGCGTGCCGGGGCGGATCGCGGCGATCGCTCGGTCGGGCACCCACAGCTGCGCCTGCAAGGTCGAGGCGCCGCCCGATGCGGCCTGCGGCGCGGTTACCAAGATGCCGTCGACGCGCTCGCCGCGGGTGTAACGGCCGAAGGCGAGCAGGGCCAGCAGCGCGAGCAGGCCGAGCAGGGCGAGCGCGGCCATCGGCCAGCCCAGGCGCGAGATCGGCAGGCGGATGCTGCCGAGCCAGCGTTGTTTCCTGGCGTCGAGCATTTCGCGCCTGAACAGGTCTTCGTGCACGCGAGCCTCAGACGCGCAGCGCGGATCGGAGGGCGCAACCCGGCGAACCCATGGCGATCATGCGGCGTCTGTCGTCTCCTGCTGATACGGCTCGGTCGCTGAGTGTCGTACAAGGCCGAAGGCGTTTCCAGGTCGCCATTGTCGAACGCCGTCACGGTTCGCAGGGATCGCCACAGATCGTTCAGGCCCGTCGCGACGACGATCCATGCCTTCAATCCGCTTCGCGTGCGGACCTGCGCCAGCGCGGCCAGGCGCCGAGGGTGAGCGCGCGCAACAGCCATTCGGCCGGACCGAAGCCGTGGTACTGCATCCACCACGCGCTGAACCTTAACTGCGCGCCGAACAAGACGAGGGCGAACGCCAGCACCGCGAACGGCGAGAGCCGGCCCATCAGGCCGAGGCCGTAGCCGGTGAACACCCACGCAGCGGCGGCCGATTGCAGCAGATAGTTCGACAAGGCCATGCGTCCGGCCGGAGCCAGCGATCGCACGAGCCCCGGGCCGGCGCGGCCGTTGAAGCCCTCGATGGCCAGCGCGATATAGGCGCCGGTCAGCAGCGGCGCGGTCAGCAGGCTCAGGGCCAGTGCCGCCAGTTCCAGCGCGCCGCCGGGTGCGAAGGTGGAGACGCCGGCGTAAAACGCCGCCGCCGGCAGGCCGATGCTCAAGCCGTAAAGACGCAGCCGGCGCGACAGAGGCCGATAAGCCTCCGGTCGCGCGAGTACCCGGCGGCGGCCGGCGACCAGCCCGATCAAGAACATCGCCAGTGCGCACGGCGCCTGCACGAAGACCAGCACGACGCCGGTCGAGGTCAATTCGCGCATGCGCTCGGCGACGACCGCACCGGGACTGCCGGTGAAACCGTCCAGGATCGCCTGCGCTTGCAGTGCGGCGGCGCGCGCGTCGACCGCGACGGTTTCGCCGTCGATCCGAGCCAGCGAGACCAGCAAGGCCAACCCGGCCCAGGCGACGGCGGTCGCCACGATCAGGGCCAGCGCGCAGCCCAGCGCCGCGCGCTCGGACCGCGCGCGCATCGCCAGCAGGACCAGACCCATCGCCGCATAGGTGCCGAGGATGTCGCCATGGAACAACAGCAGCGCATGGGCCAGGCCGATCGACCACAGCCCGAGCAGGCGCCGCAGCATGCGCGGTACGAAAGCCTCGCCGGCGCGCTGCGCCGAGTCGAGCTGCAGGCTGAAGCTGTAGCCGAACATGAAGGAGAACAGCAGATAGAACTTCATTTCGAACACGCCGGCGACGAGCAGGCGCACGGCGCGGTCGAGCATGCCGTCGTGAACCGGGTCGGGCAGGCCCAGACCGTAATAGGGCGAGGCGAATACCCCGAGGTTGACGACCAGGATGCCGAACAGAGCGAAACCGCGCAGGGCGTCGAGACGGTCGATGCGCGTGGGAGCGGCGCGGGACGGAGCGGTCATGAGTGCGGCGCGAACCAGGGAAGACGGATGCTGCGCGTCGCCGCCGCAGGCCCGCATCCGGCCCGCGACGGGAGCGATCCAGGACGTTTGGCGGATTCGCCGCGCGCGGAAACTGGAATACTGGCGGCATGAGCGAACCCCCCGCCGCACGCCCGGTGCCGGCCGCGCGCGCGCCGGCGCGCCGCTGGTGGAGCGGGCTGTTCTGGAAATGCCTGCTGTCCATGCTGATCGCTTCGTGGATCAGCACCGCGTTGCTGTCCGGCCTGGACCTGTACCTGTCGCGCGGCGAAGTGCGCGAGGCGATGGCGCCGCCGGTATTGCAGGGCGCGATGCAGCGCGAGTTGCAGCAGTTCGGCGCGCTGCCCGATCTGGCGATGACCTCGCGGGCGCAGTGCGAAGCGATCCTGCAGGCCTTGCTGGTGCGCATCGTCGGCATGGACTCGCAGGAGTGGATGAGCTCGCGCAGCTTCGCCGGCAGCACTCACGATGGCCGGCTGTCGATCCGCTATCGCGACCGCGACGGCCGCGTCTGCCGCTATCCCGCGCAGGCGAGCCCGCCGCTGGCGCAGACGCTGGAAGACCTCGAGCGCGAAGCGGTGTCCTCGCATGCGCCGGTGCCGCGCCGGCACGAGCGCGGCGGCGACTGGATCAGCGCGGTGGCCTTGCCGTTGACCCGGACCCCGGGAGCGACCCTCAGCGTCGGCCAGCACGCCGGCGGCTCGCTGGCGACCTTCATGTACATGGATTCGGGCGACATCGAAAGCCTGGCGATCTATCTGGTGCTGATCAGCGCGATGTCGGCGATCGCGGTGGCGACCTTGCTGACGCGCCGGATCGGCCACGCCGAACGCGCTGCCGATGCCTGGGCCGCGGGCCAACTCGACGCGCGCATCCACGATGCCGGCCGCGACGAGTTCGGGCGCCTGTCGCAGCGTTTCGACCGCATGGCCGACGCGCTCGGCGAAGTGATCCAGGTGCGCCAGGCGCTGGCGGTATCGGAAGAACGCAACCGGCTCGCCCGCGACCTGCACGACACCGCCAAGCAGCGCAGCTTCGCCCTCGGTCTGCAGCTGAGCGTGCTCGATCACCTCAGCCAGCGCGAAGGCGGCGAGGCGGACCCGCGCCAGACCACCCTGATCAAGGCCGCGCTCGGCCTGACCGGGCAGTTGCAGCGCGATCTGGCCGACGTGATCCAGCGCTTCTCGGCGCCGACCGTGGCCGAGCAAGGCCTGCGCAAGGCGATCGAGGACACCTGCTCGCATCTGCTCGCCGGCAGCGACATCGAATGGCGGCTGTTGCTCGACGAGGTCGCCGAGCGCGGCCTCGGCCCCTGGCCGCAGCATGCCGGGCAGTTGCTGTTGATCGCTACCGAGGCGGTCAGCAACAGCCTTCGCCACAGCGGCGCGCGCCGCATCGAAGTCGTCCTCAACAACTCCGGCAACCGTTACGGCTGGACCATCCAGGACGACGGCTGCGGCTTCGTCCCCAACGAACACGAGGTCACCGGCATGGGCCTGGCGAACATGCGGCTGCGCGCGCGCACCCTGCCGGGCGGACGGTTCCGCCTCGCCAGTTCGCCCAGCGGCACGGTGGTGACCGTGTCGTTCACCTTGGAACCGCAGGGAATTCAGGCATGAGCACGTCGGTATTGCTGGTCGACGACCACGAAGTGGTGCGCAAGGGCATCCGCAGCCTGTTGATGCTGACCGACGACTTCGAGGTCGTCGGCGAGGCCGGCGGCGGCGCCCAGGCGATCGAACTGGCGCGCGAACTCGCCCCGGACCTGATCGTGATCGACCTGATGATGCCCGACGTCGACGGGGTCGAAGCGATCCGCGCGATCAAGGGCCTGAGCCCGCGCAGCGCCATCGCGGTGCTGACCTCGACCGACCAGGACGATCTGGCTTTCGCCGCGATCGAGGCCGGCGCCCAGTCGCTGTTGTTCAAGAGCATGCTCGGCGACGAGTTGCTCGCGACCTTGCGGCGAATCGCCGGCGGCGAAGCGGTGATCCACCCCTTCGTCGCCCAGCGCATCCTCAAGGCGGTGCGGCGCAAGCGCGAACCGCGCGAAGACCCCTTCGCCTGCCTGACCGAGCGCGAGCTCGAGGTATTGCGCAAGCTCGCCGAGGGCGGCAGCAACGCGCGCATCGCCGCGGCCTTGAACATCGGCGAGAAGACGGTCAAGTCGCATCTGGGCAACGTCCTGGCCAAGCTGCACCTGGCCGACCGCACCGAAGCGGTCGCCTTCGCCTGGCGCCGCGGCCTGATGTCGGCCGAGTCGGAGCACGGTGGTTGAAGGCTTGAGAGCCCGTGCTTCGGTGAAACCCCGGCTGTCCGGCTCCACCGAACTAAAGCGCAGCCCGCCTGCGCGGGAACGACGATAGGCCGGTAATACGAAGCTCTCCAGGCTGAGTGAGGCCTCTTCCAGGCATCAATGCAGTTTGCCCTGGCCCTCGACGCCAGACTCGGCAAAGTCGAGCCGCTCGCTGCGTCGCCCGTTCTGCGCGCAAGCGTCGTTAGTCATGGCCGGCTGATGCGCGTGGGTAGGGAGGCGCACGTGTCCCTGCGTTTGTGATCACTCAGGTCGCACGAAGCTCGACCGAACACGATGCCGGCACCGGCGTCGAACGCTGCTACAAGCGCCGCCACGCCGCGCTTTCGACACGATAAGGGACTACTGACCGATGCAAGGCAACACCCGCACCACGCGTAATAGCGTTACCCGACGCATGCATGCCCGTTCTGTGCTGTCGCTCGCCATCGTCGGCGGCCTGCTCGCCGTTTCGGCGTCGGCCTCGGCGCAGAGCGCGAACCCGATGGGCCAGCTCGGCAATCCCGACAGCTGGCGCAGCGACGAATTCAACGCCGATTGGGGCCTGGCCACGATCAACGCCCAGTACGCCTATGCGCGCGGCCTGACCGGCAAGGGCATCCGCCTGGGCGTGTTCGATTCCGGTTCGGCACTGGCGCATGCGGAGTTCGGTGGGCGCAATACCAACAGCATTTCCATCGGTAACGTAGGCCACTGCGCTGACCCCTCTATCGTCGCCGGCGCCGGCGCTTGCGGGGCGACCCGCGGTGATAAGCCCGGTTACGAGTACACCGGTGTGGGTGCCGGCGTCCCGGATCGCGTTCGCCAGCTTATCGCGCAACGATTCGGACTCGGCTTTCTCTATGACGATCACGGCACCCACGTTGCTGGCACCATCGGCGCGAATCGTGACGGCCAAGGCACACACGGCGTCGCCTTTGCGTCCGATCTCACCGTTGCTCGCGTATTCGGCGACACTTACAGCGAATGGCGACTCGATCCCGACGGCTTCTACCGTCCGCGTCCGCTTTACCGCACCGATCCGGAAGACCCCGCCACTCTGGATATGTATCAGCAGGCGCAGGTGCTAGGCACGCGTGTTCTCAACCATAGCTGGGGTCCGACCCGGCGCAACGCTACGGTTGCCGACCTTGAGGCGCATTACGCCAGCTCTGGCGCGGGTTACGCGGTATACGCGAGCATCTACGCGCCCGGCGCCGACGGCAAGGCGCAGTCCGACCTGATCCAGGTGTGGGCCGCCGGCAATCAGAGCGGCGGTTTAGCGAGCATCGCCGCTACTTTGCCGCGTTGGCGACCCGAGGCGGAGCCGTATTGGGTAAGCGTGGCCAACGTGCGTCAACCCGATGCGGCGGCCGGCGAAGCCGACTACGTCATCAACGATGGCTCCAGCATTTGCGGTATGAGCATGAACTGGTGCGTTTCGGCGCCAGGCACCGATATCGGCAGCACCATCGTCGGCGGCCGCATCGACGGCGCGGTGGAGTTGACCAACGATTATCTGCGCTTCCGCATCGACAACGAGCAACCCGAGTACGGTTATGGCCTTAAGACCGGTACTTCGATGGCTGCGCCGCATGTCACAGGTGCGCTGGGTTTGCTGTTCGAGCGCTTCCCCTACATGAGTAGCCCACAGGTACGCGACGTACTACTAACGACCGCGCGAGATCTCGGCGCCCCCGGCGTCGACGAGGTTTATGGCTGGGGCCTGATCGACCTGCGCAAGGCCATCGACGGCCCGGGCCGGATCCGCGTCGACACCGACGTGGTCATGGACCGTCCGGGGGGCGGCGCCAAGGTGTGGGACGGCAAGGCCTGGGACGACTGGCGCAACGACATCGGCGGCCCCGGCGTGCTGAGCAAGTCCGGCCTCGGCTGGTTGCGCCTGAGCGGCAACAACAGCTTCGGCGGCCTCAAGGTCAAGGACGGCGTGCTCGAGCTGACCGGCACCAACACCTATGCCGCGCAGGTCGAAGGCGGCACCCTGGTCGTCAACGGCACCCTGGCCACCGCGTCGTTGCCGGTGCTCGCCGGCGGCGCCCTCGGCGGCAGCGGCCGCATCGTCGGCGACGTGCGCATCGAAGGCGCGGTCTCGCCGGGCAATTCGATCGGCACCCTGAGCGTGCAGGGCAATTACCTGCAGGCCGCAGGGTCGACCTATGTCGCCGAACTGTCGGCTGGTGGCGCCTCCGACCGCATCGACGTCAGCGGCCAGGCCCGTCTCGAAGGCGGCAAGCTGGTCGTGCTGCATGCGCCGGGCCAGTACATGCTCGGCCAGTCGTTCAACCTGATCAGCGCGGCCGGCGGCGTCAGCGGCCAGTTCGCCTCGCTCGACCAGACCGCGTTCTCGCCGTTCCTCAAGTTCGGCCTGAGCTATGCGGCCAACCAGGTCGGCATCGACGTGACCCGCGGCGCGGCGCTGGCGGCGAGCGCGCAGACCGACAACCAGCGTGCCGCGGCAGCGGCCGCCGACCGCCTCGCGATCGGCCAGGGCATTCCGCAGCCGCTGACCCAGTTGTTCCCGGAGCAGGCGCTGGCCGCACTCGATGCGCTCAGCGGCGAAGCCCATGCCAGTCTGCGTTCGGTCATGGTCGACGACCAGCGCCACGTGCGCGACGCGGCTTTGAGCCGCGCGCGCGCCGGTCGCGGCGATTTCGCCGCCGACAGCGCCGGCGAGTCCTCGCAGGGCGCCTGGGTGCAGTTGCTGAAGTCCGGCGGTACCCTCGACGGCGACGGCAATGCCGCGCGCAACGAGTACAACGGCTCGGCGACCTTGCTCGGTTACGACTATCGCTTCGACGGCGGCTGGCGGATCGGCGTGCTCGGCGGCAGCGGCCGCAGCGACAGCGACGATGCCCGCAACGACAAGGGCCGGATCAAGACCCGCCACCTGGGCGTGTACGCCGGCCAGAACTGGGGCGGTTTCGGCCTCAGCGCCGGCCTGAGCTTCGCCCGTCACGATGTCGACCTGGATCGCGGCATCGCCTTCAACGGCTTCAACGATCGCACCCGTTCCAACTACGACGCCGGCAGCAAGCAGGGCTTCGTCGAAGGCGCCTATCGCTTCGACACCGGCGCCTGGGCGTTCGAGCCGTATGCGCAGTTCGCCCAGGTGCGGGTGAACAGCGACGGCTTCCAGGAAAGCGGCGGCGCCGCGGCCTTGACCGGCCGCAGCGCCGACAGCCGGGTCAACCTGTCGACCCTCGGCTTGCGTTTCAATGTCGACCTGAAGGGTTCGCAGCAGGAGCAGAGCTGGCTGAGCCTGCGCGGCGGTCTCGGCCGTCGCCATGCCAGCGGCGACCTCAGCCCGGCGACCTCGGTGGCCTGGCGCGGCGGCGAAGCCTTCCAGGTCCACGGCGCGCCGCTGGCCGACGACGCCACCCTGCTCGAAGCCGGCATCGCCGCGCGCCTGAGCGCGAACGGTTTGCTGGAACTCAACTACAGCGGTCAACTCGCCGACGAGGCGCACGACCACGGAGTCAACGCGCGGTATTCACTGCGCTTCTAACCCCCCGCCCGAAGGGGGAGCCCCCGAAGCCGCAGCGATCCAGGTCGTTGCGGCTTCTTTTTTGCCGATCGGCGGTGGGGAAGGCAAGAGCAAACAAAGCCAAGCCGTTGCGCCAACGCCGACGAACCCACTCCCCTGCGCCTAGGTCCAAACCCAGCCCACCCCCAGCATCGCCATCCATCGTTCCCCAGCGTTGCGCCGCGCCGGCTTATGCCGGCGGCCGGGTTCGGCGATGATGAGGCTCCGCCGCCCTCGCCCCATGCGTTGCGCCGGCGCCCCACGACTCCGGAGACGCGCATGTTCGAGCTGTCGGCATTGTTGGCCTTCGCCGGCCTGGCCCTGGTCATGGTCCTGACCCCGGGACCGAACATGATCTATCTGGTCTCGCGTTCGATCTGCCAGGGCCGCAAGGCCGGGCTGATTTCGCTGGCCGGGGTCGGCGTCGGTTTCTTCTTCTATCTGTTCGCCGCCGCCTTCGGCATCACCGCGCTGTTGTTCGCGGTGCCGTACGCCTACGACGCGCTGCGCATCGGCGGCGCGGCCTACCTGCTGTGGATGGCCTGGCAGGCGGTGCGGCCCGGCGGGCGTTCGCCGTTCCAGGTCCGCGACCTCGCCGCCGACAGCCCGCGCCGCTTGTTCGCCATGGGCCTGCTGACCAGCCTGTTGAACCCCAAGGTGGCGATGTTCTACCTGGCCCTGCTGCCGCAGTTCATCGACCCTCAGCGCAGCGTGATGCTGCAGTCGCTGCTGCTCGGCAGCCTGCAGATCGCGATCAGCGTCGGCGTCAACGCCCTGATCGTCGCCGGCGCCGGCGGCATCGCCAACTTCCTGGCCGGCCGGCCGCGCTGGGTGACCGCGCAGCGCTGGGTCATGGGCGGAGTGTTGTCGGGGCTGGCGCTGCGGATGGCGGTCGACGCCCGCCGCTGAGGCTCAAGGCGCGCGGCCGGCGGCCTGGTCGCGCGCGCGCTGGATGATCGCGCGCACCTGGGCGCGGTCGCGATGGCGCGAAATCGCCACCGCGCCGAGCGCGATCGCGCGTTCGCGCATCTGCGCGGTGACGTCGTAGTGGCAACCGCTGGCCTTGTTCTGGAACGATTCGCGGCGTTTGCCGAGCAGCGCCGCGAACGCGTGGAGCTCGTCGAGTCGGTCGGCCATCAGATGCGCCCAGCGCTCGCCGCGCCAGGGCCATACCGCATCGTCGACGTAAACGGTCACCGCATCTCTCCGGAATGAATCAAGGTCGCGTCGCCGAGGATTCTGTCACGGCCGGCTGCGAGCCGGAGCGACGCAGGCGACAGGACGCGGCCAGTATCCGACAATCGCGAGGTCGCGGGCGTTCCCCCATCGTCCGCAGGAGCCCTCATGCGGATCTCGGCCATCCACCACGTCGCGATCATCTGTTCCGACTACCCGCGCTCGAAACGCTTCTATACGCAGGTACTGGGGCTGCGCGTGCTCGCCGAGGTCCATCGGGAGGCACGGCGTTCGTACAAGCTCGACCTGGCCCTGCCCGACGGTGGCCAGATCGAATTGTTCTCCTTCCCCGACCCGCCGCCGCGGCCGTCCTATCCCGAAGCCTGCGGGCTGCGCCATCTCGCCTTCGCGGTCGACGACATCGACGCCTGCGTCGCCGAACTGCAGGCGCAGGCCATCGCCGTCGAGGCGGTGCGCATCGACGAGTACACCGGGCGCCGCTACACCTTCTTCGCCGATCCCGACGGCTTGCCGATCGAGTTCTACGAACGCGGCTGAGGCGCCGCGCCGCCGGGCTCAGGCATGGGCGACGAGGTGGCCGTGTTCGCGCCACGCCTCGAAGCCGCCGGCCAGCGGACGCACGCGCTTGAAGCCGCGCCGGCGCAGCTCGCGCGCCAGGGTCGCGGCCGAGGCCTCGTTCGGGCAATCGCAGTAGACGATGGCCTCCTCGCGTCGCTCCGGCGGGACGTCGGCGAAGGGCACGTCGGCCAGCGAGGCCACGAACACCGCGCCGGGAATCCAGCCCGAGGCGTCGCGCTGCGGACGCGGCCGCACGTCGAGGACCATCGGGCCGTTGCCGTCTTCGAGCAGCCGATACAGCTCGGGCACGGTGATCCGCGCCATCCGCAGTTCGCGCAGGAACAGGCGGCGCTTGAGCAGTTTGTAGCCGACGAAGGCGGCGATCGCCGCGGCCACCAGCATCAGGCCGTAGCGGCCGAGCGTTTCCAGGCGGTCGAGCACGTCGTTGACCGCCTCATGGAACACCGCGCCGACCGCGACCGCGAGGCCGGCCCAGAGCAGGGCGCCGAGGCCGTCGTAGAAGGCGAAGCGGCGCGCGCTGGTGCCGGTCTCGCCGGCCAGGGTGGTGGCGACCGCGGCGAAACCGGGCACGAACTTGGCCACCACCAGCGACGGCGCGCCCCAGCGCGCATAGACGCCGCGGGTCGTCAGCACGCACGAGTCCGGGGACAGCGAGACCTTGCACATCAGCCGCAGCAAGGCCGCGCCGATCCGGCGCCCGCCGAGGTACCACAGGCTGTCGGCCAGCAAGGCGGCGAGCGCGGCGATCAACAGGATCGGCCACAGGCTCTGCTGCTGATCGACGGCGATCGCCGCGGTGACGATGATCGGCGGATAAGCCGGCACCGGCAGGCCGCCCTGGTCGAGGAACACGCTGACGAAGACCACGAGCAGGCCGTAGGTCTGGATCAGATGCAGCAGCGCGTCCATCGGGCGATCCTTGAGACCGTATTGCGCGGTCGGGACAGGGGGCCGCTTGGCGCAGCCGGAAAAACCACCGGCAGTCTCCGCCCGCGCGGCATCCGGCGCAATCGCGTGGCGGCGACGCAGCGTTGCGGGCGTGGCATCGGCGCCGCGTCGCGCTCGCCGGCCCGCTG
>NZ_JBPKJP010000075.1:0-21325 GCF_051217035.1 Lysobacter sp. 1R34A | reverse complement strand
GGCCCGGGCCGCGGCGTCGCGCGGCACCAGCTCTTCCAGGGCGATGCGGCGGCTGCGCGCGGTGCAGCCCAGGACCAGGTGGCAGTCGGCCACCGCCGTGGCCAGGTCGGGCACGATTAGCGCCGATTCGAGCAGGTCGTCGGCGCCGGCGGCCATCGCATAGGCGTCGCGGTCCAGGCCCTTCTCGGGCGCGACCAGGATCAGCCGGCTCAGGCCCATGGTCTTCATCGCCCGCGCCGCCGAGCCGATGTTGCCGGGGTGCTGGGTACCGACCAGGACGATGCGGGTGTGGGCGGCGGCCGGGTCCTGCGCCGTGGCTGGACCGAGCCGGCCTGCGGCGGCGGCCGGGGCGGCCTCGGGCGAGCGGGCCGGGGAGTTGATCGGATCGGGCGCCTCGGGGGGCGCCGGCGGATTGCGGAGATCGGGGTTCATGCGCAGATGGTAAACTCCCCGCCCCGGCCAAAGCGCCGGTCCGCTCTTTACCCCCGTCAGTCCTGCCCCACCTCACACGCTCGAGGCCGTACGCCATGCAGAAACCCGCCGTCACCCTCATGGTCAAGGCCGCCCGCGCCGCCGGCAACGTGCTGCTCCGCCACATGCACCGGCTGGATGCGCTGAACATCGTCGAGAAGGACCGCATGGACTACGCGAGCGAGGTCGACAGCCTCGCCGAAGCGGAAATCATCAAGGAATTCCGCCGCGCCACCCCCGACTACGCCATCCTCGGCGAAGAAAGCGGCCCGATCGGCCAGGCCCGCTTCACCTGGGTCATCGACCCGCTCGACGGCACCAGCAACTACCTGCACGGCATCCCGCATTTCTGCGTGTCGATCGCGTTGTGCGAGAACGGCGAGCCGATCCATGGCGTGATCTTCGACCCGCTGCGCAACGACCTGTTCACCACCAGCCGCGGCAGCGGCACCCAGCTCAACGAGAAGCGCGTGCGCATCGCCGAGCGCAAGGACCTCAACGGCGCGATGCTGATCACCGGCTTTCCGCCGCGCGAACGCGCGCGCACCAGCGCCCACCTCAAGTGCCTGGACAATCTGCTGGTCGACGCCGAGGACGTGCGCCGCACCGGCTCGGCCGCGCTCGATCTGGCCTATGTCGCCTGCGGCCGCGCCGACGCTTATTTCGAAGCCGGCGTGAAGCCCTGGGACATCGCCGCGGGCGCCCTGATGGTGCGCGAAGCCGGCGGCAAGATCTCCGACTTCAAGGGCCGCTCGACCGGGCCGATGGACAACCGCGGCCTCGCCCCGCGCCAGATCATCGCCGGCAACCTCAAGATCGCCGACGCGCTGCAGCACCGCATCGTCAACACCGGCTACGCCGCCGCGTTCGACTGAACCGGCCGCGCACGTCGCAACCAAAAACGCCGCGAGAGATTGCGGCGTTTTTTATTGGTGGGGGCGTCGCCGTGGGCGTGCCTGTCGACGGTCTGCTCGCAACGTGAAGGCCGCGTCCGAATCAAAAGGCGGCGGCGCCTCCACTGTAGGAGCGACGCAAGTCGCGACCGCGCGTCCTCCAGATCGCGGCGCCGCCATCGCAATGCCGCGGTCGCGGCTTGCGTCGCTCCTACCCAGGGGCAGCCGCGACGCGCTGGCCGTTGCCGTTGCCGTTGCCGTTGCCGTTGCCGTTGCCGTTGCCGTTGCCGTGATTTTGATCTGCCGCTTTCCCGGTCAAGGGAAGACCCGGAGGGCGGCCCGCAGGGAGGCGGGCCGTGCGCAAGCAGGCCAGGGATGGCCTGTCTGGAGCATCCCTGCGTCGGCACCGATCGTGCGGGCTTGTGCCCTTGCAGGGAAAAGCACTTTTCTTTGGTGACTTTCTTTTGTTGCTTTGGACAAAAGAAAGTTACCCGCACCCTTTAGGGGGCGGAAGCTTTGCTATTGATGTGGCTTCACCGCCTCACGGCCGGTAACGCTGCGACCGTAGACGACGCGGTCGCGGCTTGCGTCGCTCCTACCCCGGCGGCAGTTCACAGTTTCGATCAGCGACACCGGCTATGCGGTTTCTACTCGTCCCCTGGTCGCGGCTTACGCCGCTCCTACAAGGGGCTACGGCGCGTAACGCGGCGAGGCCGATGCGGAGCGGTCGCGGCTCGCGCCGCTCCTACCCAAGAGCAGCCGCAAAACCGCCAGCGGCGGAAGCTTTAGATGTTGATGTTGCTATACCAGTTTGTAGTCGGCGACACCGCAACGGGAAACGACGCAGTCGCGGCTCACGCCGCTCCTACAAAGGATTCGGCTGACGCCGCGAGACCGAAGCCACGCAGTCGCGGCACGCGCCGCTCCTACCCTTTGGTTACTCAGCTTCCTGTGGGAACGACAGGCCCGCACCTGCACCCTCATCGACGCGGTCCCTGATCAAGGCGCCTGCGCCGTCACCACCCAGGTCGCACCGCCGACCGCAATGCCCTGCCCGGTCGCGATCTCCGACAACGCCTCGCGGATCGCCAGCGTCGCGCGCTCGCGCACCTCGTCACTCTGCGCCGCCAGCAAACGCGCGACCGGCCCGACCCGGAACACCTGCGACAGCGCATCTTCGGTCATCGCCTCGCGACTGTCGCCGCGGCCGTAATAGAACGGCGCCTGGAACGGCTGCAACTCGACCGACTCGAAACCGGCTTCGCCGAGCACGCGCGCGACCCGCTGCGGGTCGCTGAACGCGAACGGCCCCGGCGCATCGGTATCGACCGCGTCCTGCTCGACGATGCCGCGGATCGCCTTCAACGGCAGCACATACCAATCGTTCTCCGCCGGCGCCTTCCAACACGCGAACGCGAGCCGGCCGCCCGACTTGAGCGTCTTGCGCAACTCCACGAACGCCGCCGCCGGATCGTCAAAGAACATCACCCCGAACCGCGAATACAACAGATCGAAACTGTGCGGCGCGAACAGCGGCCGGCTGGCATCGGCGAGCCGGAACTCGACCGGCAACCGCAGCGCCTGCGCGCGCTCCTGCGCGCGCCCGACCAAGGGCTCGGACACGTCGACCCCGACCACCCGCCCGCCGGACCCGACCGCACGCGCGAGCTCGAACGACGTCGCCCCCGCCCCACAGCCGATATCCAGCACCGCCTCGCCGGCCCTGGGCGCCGCCGCCGCGAACGCCGCCTGCCCGTAGGCCGCGGTGCGTTCGTCGAGCCAATCGTTATAGGTCAGCCAGCGCGCGCCGACCGGACCGTTCCAGTCGCTGATCTGTTGTCGGTTGGCGGCGGTCAAGATTCGCTCCGGTTTTCGAATGCTCCGCTACAGGCTACGCCTGCGCGGCGGCCCGCTTCAACGCCTCCGATCTCGCAACACACTCCGGCGCGCGCCGGACAAAGAAAAAGGCCGCGCGATGCGCGGCCTTTCTCCCTTAACGATGCAGCGAGGCTTACGGACGGCGAGCCAGCGCCGCTTCGTCCTTGGCCTTCGGCAGCAAGTCCTGCTTGCTGACCTTGAGTATGCCCAGGGTCAACAGCGGGCAGGCGACGAAGATCGACGACAGGGTGCCGATGATGATGCCGAGCATCTGCGATTCGGCCATGCCGCGCAGCGAACCGCCGCCGTAGATGTACAGGGCCACCACGGTCAGGAACGCGACGAACGAGGTGATGACGGTACGCGACAGGGTCTGGTTGATCGACTTGTTGAGGATGGTCTCCGGATCGGCGCGCATCGAGCGGAAGTTCTCGCGGACGCGGTCGAACACCACGATGGTGTCGTTGATCGAGTAGCCCATCACCGACAGGATGCCGGCCAGCACGGTCAGGTCGAACTCATGGCCGCTGATGGCGAACCAGCCGGCGACCACGATCACGTCGTGCAGGGTGGTGATGATCGCGGCGACCGCGAACTTCCATTCGAAGCGGAACGCGATGTAGATCAGGAAGCCGACGATCACGAAGATCAGCGCGTACAGGCCGTTGAGGGCCAGTTCCTTGCCGACCTGCGGGCCGACGAACTCGTTGCGCAGGATCTTGGGGTTGTTGCCCTCGCCCGACACCGCCTTCATCACCGCAGCGGCGGAGTGCGCGGTGGCCGACGCCGAGGCGTCGCCTTCGCGCGGCTGCAGGCGGATCAACAACTCGGTGCCCGAGCCGTAGGTCTGGACCTGGGCGCTGTCGTAGCCGTCGGCGGCCAGCCGCTCGCGCACCTGGTCCAGCGGTATCGCCTTGTCCAGGTGCACCTCGACCAGGTTGCCGCCGGTGAAGTCCAGGGCGAAGTTGAAGTTGCGGGTGAACATGGCGCCGATGGCGACGAACATGATCAGGGCGGCGACCGCGATCGACACCCAGCGCAACTTCATGAAGTTGATGTTGGCGTCGTTGGGCAGCAGGGTCAGCGGGAAAATCTTCATGTCTGGGTTCTCCCGTCAGATCGCGATGGACTTGAGCTTGCGGCGCTTGCCGTAGATCAGCGTGGCGATGCCGCGCGACACGGTCACGGCGGTGAACACCGAGGTCAGGATGCCGACGATCATGGTGATCGCGAAACCCTTCAGCGGGCCGGTGCCGAACATCAACAGCGCCAGGCCGGCGAGCAAAGCGGTCATGTTGGAGTCGAAGATCGTGCCGGAGGCCTTGTCGTAACCGGTGGCGATCGCCGTTTGCGGCGGCATGCCCGCGCGCAGCTCTTCACGGATGCGTTCGTTGATCAGCACGTTGGCGTCGACCGACATGCCGACCGACAGCGCCAGGCCGGCGAAGCCGGGCAGGCTCATGGTCGCGCCGACGATCGGCAGCGACATCACCGCGACCACCATCAGCAGGTTGAGCAGCAGGGCCAGGCAGGTGATCAGGCCGAACATGCGGTAATAGATCAGGAAGAAGGCCAGCGCGAAGATGAAGGAGAACATCACCGCTGTGGTGCCGCGCTTGACGTTCTCGGCGCCGAGGCTCGGGCCGACCACGCGCTCTTCGACGAAGGTCATCGGCGCGGCCAGGGCGCCGGACTTGAGGTCGCGGGCCAGGCTGTTGGCTTCCTCGCGGCTCAGGCCGGTGGTCTGGAAGTCCTTGCCGAACACGCCCTGGATGGTCGAGGAGCTGATCACGCGCTCTTCCGAACGGGTGGTGCGCACTTCCTTGCCGTCGACGATCTGGGTGATCGGGATCTGCTCGACGTAGACGATGCCCAGGCGCTTGCCGACGTTTTCCAGGGTGTGGTTGAGCATGCGCTGGCCGCCGATGGCGTTGAGCGTGATGCTGACGCTCGGCTGGCCCTGCTGGTCGCTGCCCGGAACCGCGTTGACCAGTTGGTCGCCCGAGACCAGCAGGCGCTTGGACAGCAGCAGCGGCTGCTTGGCTTCGTTGTAGTAGACGCGCGCGTCCGGCGGCACGTTGCGGTCGCGCACGGCGGCCGCGGCGCTGGCTTCGTCGCCGACCACGGCGCGGAACTCGAGGGTCGCGGTGGCGCCGATGCGGCGCTTGGCTTCGGCGGTGTCCTGCAGGCCAGGCAGCTGGATCACGATGCGGTCGGTGCCCTGGCGCTGGATCACCGGCTCGGCGACGCCGAAGGCGTTGATGCGGTTGCGCAGGGTGGTCAGGTTCTGCTCGATCGCGTCGAGCGAGATGCGCTGCAGTTCGGCCTGCGGGATTTCCAGGGTCAGGGTCTGGCCCTCGAGGCTCTGGGTCAGGGTCGGGAAGGCGGTGCGCAACTGCTTCTGCGCCTTGTCGGCGTTCGCGCCGGCGGCGAGCGTGGCGACGATGGCCTCGTTGCCGCGACGCACCACCGAGGTGTAGGAGACGCTGCTGTCGCGCAGGGTCGAGCGCACGTCCTCGACGTAGGCCTCAAGCCGCTTGTTGAGCGCGGCGTCCTGGTCGACCTGCATGGTGAAGTGGACGCCGCCCTGCAAGTCCAGGCCGCGCGGCATCGGCTTGGCGCCGAACGCCTGCAGCCAGTCCGGCACGGTCGGGGCCAGGCTCAGGGCAACCACGTATTCGCTGCCGAGCTGCGGACGCAGCAGGTCGGCGGCGCGGGTCTGCAGATCGGTGTCGGTCAGGCGCACCATCAGGTTGCCCTGGTTCTCGACCAGGATCGACTTCGAGGAAATCTGCGCCTTGGCGAGGATGCCTTCGACGCGCTTGGCCAGGGTCGCGTCGACCTGGGTGCCGGTCGGCCGGGCCGCGGAGATCTGTACGGACGGATCCTGCGGATAGGCGTTCGGCAGCGCATAAATCACGCTGAAGATCAGTACGGCCAGGATGGCGAAGTATTTCCAGCGCGCGAAGGTCAGCATCGAGAACCCCTGCGGCAGCCTCCCCGGCCGCCGCGTCTATGTAAATAAAGGCGTGGCGTCGGCTCAGGCCGACTTCAAGGTGCCCTTGGGCAATACGTTGGCGATCGCGCCCTTCTGCACGCGGATGCGCACGTTGGCGGCGATTTCGACGGTGATGAAGTTCTCGCCGATGTCGGTCACGGTGCCGGCGATGCCGCCGTTGGTCAGCACTTCGTCGCCCTTGGCCAGCTTCTCGAGCATGCCGCGGTGTTCCTTGGCGCGCTTCATCTGCGGACGGAAGATCAGGAAGTACATGACGCCGATCAGGATCAGCGGCAGGACGAAGCCGCCGGCGCTGCCGAGAAAGCCGCCGGGAGCGGGCGCGCCAGCGGCCTGGGCGTAAGCGGGGGCGATCAGGAGGTCGAGCAGATTCATCGGAAGGTCCTGGAACGAAAAATAGCCGGGGATTATGCCACGGCTGGGTTGTAGTCAAGGCCGAGGCTCAAATGAGCTGCAGCGCACGCTTTATCGGGCGGGCCGGAAGGCCCGGGGCCCTGCCCCGGCCGCTTCGCTCCGGCCCCGCCTGTTCACGCGCCGGGCCGGAGCCCGGCGATCCAGCTCAGGAGCAGGTCCGGCGCTCCCAGGCCGGGAGCCTAGCGAGGGGGTCGAAGGAGCCCCGTCGCCCTAGGCGCGTGCGGCGTAGAAAGACTCCCGGAAGGCGGTAAAGGTTCCCTGCTCGATCGCTTCGCGCATCTGCGCCATCAGGCGCTGGTAGTAGCGCAGGTTGTGCAGGGTGCCCAGCATCGGCCCCAGCATCTCGTTGCAGCGGTCCAGGTGGCGCAGGTAAGCGCGGCTGAAACCGTTGCTGCAGGCGTAGCAGTCGCAGCCCTCTTCGATCGGCCGCAGGTCGCGCTCGTACTTGGCGTTGCGCACTCGCACGGTGCCGCTCGGGGTGAAGTAATGGCCGTTGCGGGCGTTGCGGGTCGGCATCACGCAATCGAACATGTCGACGCCGCGCGCGACCGACTCGACCAGGTCTTCCGGGCGGCCGACGCCCATCAGGTAGCGCGGACGGTCCTCGGGCAGCTGCGGGCAAGTGTGTTCGAGCATTGCGTTGCGCTCGGCCTCGGGCTCGCCGACGGCGAGCCCGCCGATCGCATAGCCGTCGAAGCCCAGGCCCTTCAGGCCGGCCGCGGACTGGGTGCGCAGTTCGTGGTGGACGCCGCCCTGGACGATGCCGAACAAGGCCGCATCGTTGCCTTCATGGGCCTTCTTGGAGCGTTCGGCCCAGCGCAGGCTCAGCTCCATCGACTTGCGCGCCACTTCCACGGTGGCCGGATACGGCGTGCACTCGTCGAAGATCATGACGATGTCCGAATCCAGCACGCGCTGGATGTGCATGCTTTCTTCCGGGCCGAGGAAGACCTTGCTGCCGTCGACCGGCGAGGCGAAGGTCACGCCTTGCTCGGTGATCTTGCGCCGGTGCGCGAGCGAGAACACCTGGAAGCCGCCGGAGTCGGTCAGGATCGGGCCGTTCCAGCGGGCGAAGCCGTGCAGGCCGCCGTGATCGCCGATCACGTCCAGACCGGGCCGCAGATACAGATGGAAGGTATTGCCGAGGATGATCTGCGCGCCGAGCTCGCGCACGTGCTCGGGCATGATGCCCTTGACCGAGCCGTAGGTGCCCACCGGCATGAACGCCGGCGTTTCCACCGTGCCGCGCGGGAAGGTCAGGCGGCCGCGGCGCGCGGCGCCGTCTTGACCGAGCAATTGGAAGGACATGCGGCTCATGCGCGTATTCCTTTATCGAGTAGCGGGACGCATGGGGCGATGCGTGGGATTCGTGTGAGGGCATCCGCGCGGGCTTCGCTTGCCGGGCTGTGCGCGGAGGCTGGAAAGGCGGCTGGGCCTCGGCTTCGGGTGTGCCAGCGGGGCTACACCTCTGCGGTTGGCCACAGCAGCATGGCGTCCCCATAGGAGAAGAAGCGGTAGCGCTCGCGGATCGCGTGCTCGTAAGCGGCGAACATGCGGTCCTTGCCGGCGAAGGCCGAGACCAACATCAGCAAGGTGCTTTCCGGCAGATGGAAGTTGGTGATCAGGCCGTCGACCGAGCGGATGCGGTAGCCGGGCAGGATGAACAAGCGGGTCTCGCCGGCGAACGGTTGCAGTTCGCTTTCTTCGCCTTCGATGCCGCTGTGGTGGCGGATCGCGCTTTCCAGCGCGCGCACCACGGTCGTGCCGACCGCGATCACCCGGCCGCCGGCGGCGCGGGTCCGGCGGATCTGTTCGACCAGGCCGGCGCCGACGTTGAGCCACTCGCTGTGCATGACGTGCTGGTCGAGATTCTCGGCGCGCACCGGCTGGAAGGTGCCGGCGCCGACGTGCAGGGTGACGTGGCCGAACTCGATGCCGCGCTCGCGCAACCGCGCCAGCAAGGCATCGTCGAAGTGCAGGCCGGCGGTCGGCGCGGCGACCGCGCCGACTTCGCGCGCGAACACGGTCTGGTAGCGCTCCTGGTCGTCGCTGCCGGGCTCGCGCTGGATGTACGGCGGCAACGGCAGGCGGCCGGCATGCAGCAGCCATTGTTCGAGCGACTCGGGCACGTGGAAGCGCAGTCGATAGAACTCGCCCTCGCGGTCCAGCACCTCGGCTTCGCCGCCAGCGTCGAGGGCGATGCGCGCGCCGGCCTTCGGCGATTTGCTCACGCCGATCTGTGCGCGCGCCTCCATCCCGCCGAGCAGGCGCTCGATCAGGATCTCGACCCGGCCGCCGGTGCTCTTCTGGCCGAACAGGCGTGCCGGGATCACCCGGGTGTCGTTGAACACCAGCAGGTCGCCGGGCTGCAACAACTGCGGCAGCTCGCGGAACACGCGGTCCTCGCGCGGCGCCGGCGCCGGCGGCACCACCAGCAGGCGGCTGGCGGAGCGCTCGGCCAGAGGCGCCTGGGCGATCAGCTCGGGCGGCAGTTCGTAATGGAAGTCGTTCTTCTTCAAAGGGAACCGAAGTCATTAAGCGCGAAGCGCCGTAGCCGCCGTAGCCGGCTAAGACCGGTGGGGCTGACGGACGGGGCGAAACCGGGCGGCGAAGTGGCCGGGCGAGGTTTCGGAGAGCGTCCATTATCCCGGGTATGGGGCGGGATCGGCAAAAGGGGCGGTTTGGAGGTCCCGGCGGCGGGGAGCGAATCTCTCCTGCCCCCTTTTTCGAGGGGGAACAGCACGGGCTTCGGGGTGGCTCAGGCATCCGGGCATCCCGGCGCCTGGATGTCCGGGAGGCGGGAGCCAAGGGTGCCGGAAGGTGCGATCGAGCCGGCAATCGATGCGCCGGCGTTCGCAGGCGCTTGCGCCTGGCTTACAACCAGCCGTTCTGGCGGGCGCGGCGATAGGCTTCGATGCGGTTGCTGCTGTCGAGCTTGCCGATCGCTTCGGACAGGTAATTGCGCACGGTGCCCTGGCTCAGGTGCAGGCGCTCGCCGATTTCGGCGGTCGACAGGCCTTCGCCGGCCAGGCGCAGGACCTGGCGCTCGCGCTCGGTCAGCGGGTCTTCGTCGCTCCAGGCGGCGACCGCGAGCTGCGGATCGATCGCGCGGCCGCCACGGTGCACCTGGCGCAGGGCCTCGGCCAGTTGCCCGGCCGGGGCGTCCTTGAGCAGGTAGCCGCGCACGCCGGCGTCCATCGCCCGGCGCAGGTAACCGGCGCGGCCGAAGGTGGTGACGATGACGACCCGGGTCGACATGCCCGAATCGCGCACGCGCATCGCCAGGTCGATGCCGGTCATGCCCGGCATTTCGATGTCGGTCATGATCAGGTCGGGCTGGACGCGCTTGACCGCTTCCCAGGCCGCCGCGCCGTCGCCGGCTTCGGCGACGACCTCGATGTCGGGCTCCAGGTTCAACAACGCCGCCAGCGCGCCGCGTACCAGGGCCTGATCTTCGGCGAGCAGCAGACGGATCATGCGAGACCTCGTTCGAGCAGGGCCGGCGCGGGCGCCGGCGCGGAATGTGAGGCGGGCGCAGCCAGGCGGCGGGCGGCGACCAGCGCCTCGCGCGGCACCAGCAGGCTCAGGCGGGTGCCGGCGCCGTTCGGGCTTTCGATCTCGACCGTGCCGCCGACCGCGCGCAGGCGCTCGCGCATGCCGGTCAGGCCGTGGCCTTCGCTGGACACCCCGCCGCGGCCGTCGTCGGCGATCCGCAGCACGATGCCGCCGCGCGGGTCCTGGGTCAGTTCGACATCGACCCGGCGCGCACGCGCATGCCGCATCACGTTGGTCACCGACTCGCGCAGGGCCAGGGCCAGCGCGGCTTCGATGTTAAGCGGAATGTCGACGGTCGCCAGCTTCTGGTCGAGGCTGATCTCGCCGCTCAGCAGCGCCAGCCGCGCCGCCGCCAGCTCGGCCTGCAGGCCGTTGGCGCGGATGCCGGCGACGGCTTCGCGGACCTGGGTCAGGGCTTCGCGCGCGACCCGCTCGACTTCGTTGATCTGGGCGTGGGCGGCGGCGGTGTCGTGGGCGAGCAGGCGCGAGGCCAACTGCGATTTCAGCACCACCACCGACAGGGTGTGGCCGAGCAGATCGTGCAGATCGCGGCCGATGCGCTCGCGTTCGGCCAGGCTGGCCAGGCGCTTGACTTCGTCCTGGGTCAGGCGCAGTTCGGCGTGACGGCGTTCGCGGTTGCGCGCGGCGACCACGCCGGCGAACACGATCGCGCCGACCAGCAGATTGATCAGGAAGGTCGACAGCGGCATCGCCTCCTTCGGCACCAGCAGCATGAACTCGAGGCCGAGCAAGGCGAACAGCAGCGCCGCCAGGGCGATGCCGCGGCCCAGCGGCAGCAGGCTGGCGATCATGCCGGAAGCGAAGATCAGGTAAGTGCCGCCCCCGCCGCCGAACGGGATCACCGCGTACCCGATGCAAGCCACCGCGAGCAGCAGCCACAGGCGCAGCCTGGAGCCGCTGCGATAGAACGCCCAGTACAGCGGCAGGAACAACAGCACCGAGGTCACCGCCGCGGTCACCACCCACCACGGCACCCGCGGCCAGAAGAACAGCGGGATGAACACGAAACTCAGATACAGCAACGACGCCAGGTGCCAACCGAGCAGGTTGTCCTGGGCATCCATCGTGGGCGGCGGCAGGCGCATGAGCGAGCTCCTTACAGGTCGGCAAGACCTCGGTGGCGATGCGGTCCGGCGCCGGTCCGGAACGCATCGGCGTAGCGGACTTTAGCGGAGTTCGACCGCTTCGATCTCGAACGCGAACGGTCCCGGCTCGCCGCCGGCGCCCAGCACGATGCCGCGCAGATTGCCCAGGTCGACGCCGGTCATGCTCGCCAGCGGCACCCGCACGTCCTGCCACTGCGCGCCGACCGAAAGCGGCTGGATGGCGGGCGGCCGGCGCATGTCGTTGCCGGAGAACACCATCACCGTGAGCCTGCGGCCGTCGCCGCGCACTCGCAGGCTGAGCTCGCGGACCTCGCGCGCATCGACCGAGGCCAGCGGCGCCGGGCCCGGCACGAACATCAGCCCGGCCCAGGGCTGGGCGATGCCGGCGACGATCTCGCCCTTGGCCGCGAGCGTGGCCGGCTTGCCGTTCTCGGCGATCGCCGCCAGCTGCGAGCTCGACTTGCCGCCGACGTAGATATCGTTGGACGCGATCCAGTTGGCGCCGGGTTTGTCGCCGGCGAACAAGGCGACCTTGCCGGGCTTGAGCGTCGGCAAGGCGGTGTCGATGGCGCGGTCGACCGGATGGCCGTTCTTCCAGATCGAGCGGATCGCGCGGGTTGCGGTGATGTCGGCGGTCGGATCGCCCTCGACCAGGATCAGGTCGGCGCGCAGGCCGCGGGCGATGCGGCCGCGGTCGTCGAGGCCGAAGCTGCGCGCCGGCGCGGCGGTCGCCGCGCTCAGGGCCTGCAGCGGGGTCAACCCGGCCTGCACCAGCAATTGGAGTTCGCCGTGTTCGCTGGCGCCGTGGGTGGTGCCCGGGTTGCCGGCATCGGTGCCGGCGAGCACAGGCACGCCGGCCTCGTGCAGGCGGCGCACGTTCTGCAGGCTGTTGTCGAAGCGCTGCTCGTCGTGGAATCCACTCGGGAAGCTGGCGGCCAGCTCCTCCTTCTGCTGCGCGCGCAGATACGGCGCCAGGCGCTGGTCGCCGGCGATGCGCGTGCGCGCGGAACCGTCGGCACGGTGGAGCGAGGCCATCACGGTCAGGGTCGGCACCACGAAGGCCTTGCGCTGCTTGATCGCGGCGACGAGTTTCGGGTCGTCGAGCACGTCGCCGTTGACGTGGACCAGGCCGTCGGCGCCGGCGTCGATCGCCAGCGCCGCATCGGCGGCGCGCGACACGTGCACCACCGCCAGGCGCTTGCGCGCATGCGCGGCCTTGATCGCCGCGCGCAGCGAGGCTTCCGACAAAGTGTTCAGGCGCGCCTTGCCGCCGGCGTCGGGCAAGGGCTCCAGCACCAGCTTGATGTAGTCCGAACCCTCGGCGATGCGCGCATCGACGAAGGCCTGCGCCTGCGCCGGGTCGTCGAGCGTCGCGATCGGCATGCCGTACTGGGTGCCGTGGCCGCCCTTGGCGGTGACCAGGGTGCCGGCCGACCACAGGTCGGCCTTGCGGGTCGGGGCGCGGCTCTCGCGCTCGGCGCGCGCCGCCGCCAGGCCGCGATGATCGGTGAACATGTCCAACTCGGTGGTCACGCCGAAGCGCAGGGCGTCGCTGCGCGCTTCGCCCCAGCTGTGCACGTGCGAATCGATCAGGCCGGGCAGCAAGGTGGCGCCGTTGCCGTCGATCACCGGCACTCCGGCCGGCACCGCCACGCCCGCGCCGACCTCGGCGATCAGGCCGTCGCGCACCACCACCGTGGCCGTCGGCAGCACGCGCTCGCCGTCGAACACGCGAACCTGGCGGATCGCGAACGAGGCCGCCGGCAGCGCCTGCTCGCTAGCGTTCGCGGCCGGCGCGCCTGCGCTATTGGCGCCACCGACGCCGTCATTCCCATTGGCGCCATTGGCGGCGAGCGCCGCGCCCGAGCCCAGCATCGCGCCGAGCAGCAGGCCGGCGGCCTGGGCGTGCACGGACGGTTTTTCCATCTTCATGTTCTGCTCCATTCGGTGGCGACGGCCGCGGCGCGGTCATCGGAGGATGCGGCGGCGGCCGCGGTCTGGGCCGCCGGCGATCGCAATAAAGGAACGCAATGCAGCCAGGGCCGGGCCGGCGTGCCGCTCGGCCTCGCGGCGGGCACGACGGCGGCCGCAACCGGGCCGCGCGCGGGTCGCCTCGCGGCCGCGGCGACGACGCCATGGAAGGGATGGATCGCGCTCATCGGCTGGTTCCACGGACTTCTGGAAGGTGCGCTTACTGTCGTACCCAAGCGCTTGCCGGGGCAGTGGGCGAGATCATTCATCGCCGGTGACAAGCGTCACGCCTCGCCCGAGCCGAGCCCGGCGGTGGGGGTTATCGGCGCGATCCGGACATGGTAGACTCGCATAAATTATTGAATTGAAACGAAAAATCGTCGAGAACCGGATGCGTCACGCAAAATTTTTGCGCGCATCGTCGAGGCGATCTTTCGTTGCCGCTTACGTTGTACGAGTGTGAGAGATGGCGCTTGGCGGCCTGGCCGCTGCAACTGCGAGGGTCTCGCCATGAAGGCGGACCGGTCTCCCATGTGATGAAGCCTTCGGCCCCGGCCGAAAACTGGAGAGGCCGCGCACGCGCCGGCCTGTGGAGATTGACGATGAACAACCTGCTCAGCCAACTCGCGCCGCTGCGCGCTCATGCCGGCAAACGCCGCACCGTCGGCCTGGACGACGACACCGTCGCCCGCTTCGCCCTGACCCATCCCGAGCTCGGCGAAGCGATCGCCGCGGCCGCGGCCGAGTACGCCCTGATCCGCGAACTGCACGCCGACCTGCTCGACCTCGACGAGGATGCGCAGATCCAGGCCGTGCAGGCCGGCTACGTCAATTTCTATCCGGACGACGGCGTCAATCCCTACATCGCCCTGACCGCGCGCGGCCCCTGGGTGATCACCCTGAAGGGCGCGGTGTTGCACGACTCCGGCGGCTACGGCATGCTCGGCTTCGGCCACACCCCCTCGGCGGTGATCGCGGCGATGGCCAAGCCGCAGGTGATGGCCAACATCATGACCCCGTCGCTGTCGCAGCTGCGCTTCGAGCGCGCCCTGCGCGGGGCCATCGGCACCACCCGCGGCGAGTGCCCGTACGAGCGTTTCTTCTGCCTGAACTCCGGCTCCGAGTCGGTGTCGCTGGCCGCGCGCATCGCCGACGTCAACAGCAAGCTGATGACCGACCCGGGCGCGCGCCACGCCGGCCGCGCGATCAAGCGCGTGGTGGTCAAGGGCAGCTTCCACGGCCGCACCGAGCGCCCGGCGCTGTATTCGGATTCCTCGCGCAAGGCCTATCTGCAGCACCTGGCCAGCTTCCGCAACGAAGACTCGGTGATCACCGTCGAGCCCTACGACGTCGACGCGCTGAAGAAGGTGTTCGCCGACGCCGACAGCAACGGCTGGTTCGTCGAGGCGATGTTCCTGGAGCCGGTGATGGGCGAAGGCGACCCGGGCCGCGGCGTGCCGCCGGCGTTCTATGCCGCCGCGCGCGAGCTGACCCGCAACCACGGCTCGCTGCTGCTGGTCGATTCGATCCAGGCCGGCCTGCGCGCCCACGGCGTGCTGTCGATCGTCGACTACCCGGGTTTCGAGGGACTGGAAGCGCCGGACATGGAAACCTATTCCAAGGCGCTCAATGCCGGTCAGTACCCGCTGTCGGTGCTGGCGGTCGGCGAACGCGCCGCCTCGCTGTACCGCAAGGGCCTGTACGGCAACACCATGACCAGCAACCCGCGTGCGCTCGATGTCGCCGTCGCCGTGCTCGAACAGGTCACCCCGGAGCTGCAGGCCAACATCCGCAACCGCGGCGCCGAGGCGATCGAAAAGCTGGAGAAGCTCAAGAGCGAACTCGGCGGCCTGATCACCAAGGTCCAGGGCACCGGCCTGCTGTTCTCGTGCGAACTCGCCCCGCAGTTCAAGTGCTACGGCGCCGGCTCGACCGAGGAATGGCTGCGCGAGCGCGGCATCGGCGTGATCCACGGCGGCGTCAACTCGCTGCGCTTCACCCCGAACTTCACCATCGGCAGCGACGAGATCGAACTGCTGGTGTCGATGGTCGGCCGCGCGCTCAAGGAAGGCCCGCGCGCGCAGCAGGCGGCCGCGGCCTGAGGCTGCTGCATAGAAGCGAGCGCACAGAAGCGAGGAGTTAGCGACAGCCGCTTCTCGCTTCTCGCTTCTGACTCGCTCCTCACTCCTCTCCACTCACTTCCAGAGAACACAATGATTCGTTTGTCGAACAAGGACACCGGCGCCGACATCGGCGAGATCAGCGAAGAGGAATTGCAGATCCTCGTCGCGGCGCTGGAAGAAGAGGACAGCAAGGACCAGAACTACTTCATCGATCACGCCACCGTCGACATGATCGAGATCGATCATCTCAACGCGGGCTCGCTGATCACCGTGCTGCGCGCGGCCATCGGCAGCGGCGACGGCGTCGAGATCCAGTACGTGCGAACGGCCTGAGGCCGAACGCGTGCCGGCCGCGGCGACGCCGCGGCCCGGCCTGCGCCCCGTCATGGCACTCGACCTGATCCAGGCCCGGCACGAGCGCGAGATCCACATCTCGCGCAAATTGTTCGCCATCGACCAGATGCTGCATGCGCAATTGATGTCCCGGGCCCAGCCGCACGGCGAGTATCCGCTGTTGCGCAAGTTGCACGACTATTACGCCGACACCGTGATGCTGTCCGGCGAGTTGCCTCGCTTGCAAGCGGAGTTGACGCGGATCAGGGCCAAGTTCACCGATCCCAGCCGAGTGCACGAGTTCTCGCGCTTCGTCGAGCAGGCCATTGCCGAAGGCGACAATCTGTACGCCATCGCCGATTAAGCTGCCAGCGCGTGCCATCCCCACCTACCGAGTTCCCCTTTGGAATGAGGGAGCCACGGGGATTTGCTCTCGCCTCATCTGCTGGGGAAGCGACCGCAAACCCGCGCAGCACCACGGCGCCGGCCGCGGACCGAAGGCAGACAACTCGACCGCCCTCGCCGGTTTCGTGCAACGCCGAACGCGCTCGCCCTTGCGCCTCGCCCCGCAACCATCAATGCTTGCGCACAAGACCGCCCGGCAGACCACCGTAGAAAGGCCGCTCATGAAAATCGTCGAAGTCCGCCACCCGCTCGTGCAGCACAAGCTCGGCCTGATGCGCCGCGCCGACAACAGCACCAAGTCGTTCCGCGAACTGGCCTCGGAAGTCGCGACCCTGCTGACCTACGAAGCCACCGCTGACCTGGAAACCGAGGAGGCCGTGGTCGAAGGCTGGGCCGGGCCGGTGGTCACCCGCCGCATCAAGGGCGCCAAGGTCACCCTGGTGCCGATCCTGCGCGCCGGACTGGGCATGCTGCCGGGCGTGCTGGAGCTGATCCCGGCGGCCAAGGTCGGCGTGGTCGGCCTGCAACGCGACGAGCAGACCCTGCAGCCGGTCGGCTACTACGAAAAACTGACCGGCCGCATGGACGAGCGCACCGCGCTGATCCTCGACCCGATGCTCGCCACCGGCGGCAGCCTGATCGCGACCGTCGACCTGCTGAAGGCCGCGGGCTGCAAGCGCATCAAGGGGCTGTTCCTGGTCGCCGCGCCGGAGGGCCTGAAGGCGCTGGAAGCGCGCCATCCCGACGTCGAAGTGTTCACCGCGTCGGTCGACGAACGCCTCAACGAAGTCGGCTACATCCTGCCCGGCCTCGGCGATGCCGGCGACAAGATCTTCGGCACCAAGCACTACGCCTGAACAAGGCCGCAGGCGGCGCCGGTCCTGGCGCCCGGCCGGGTTTCGCGCCGGCGCCTGCGGCGAAGAACGCATCGCGCGGCGCACTGGGCAAAGCATCGAATATCCAGACCGGGCCGCGAAGCCCGAGCGAGGCTCAGGAACTCTTGCGTTGCCGCCGCTTGCGCAAGCGGTACAGCAGGATCAGCGCGAATACCACCGCGATGGCGAACCAGCCCGGCGACCAGGCACCGCCGTCGCGATCGAGCGAGGCCGCCGCATTCGGCTCGCGCGCGGGCGCGGCGCTCAGGGCCGCGGCGGCGGCTTCGGGCCGCAGGCGCCAACTGCCTTCGCGCAGTTCCAGCTTGCCTTCCAGGGGCGGCAACCGCAGTTCGCGCCAGCTCACCCGCAAGTCGCCGATCTGCGGGTCGAGCGGGTTCTCGGCGCTGCCGAGGCCGTCGCCTTCGGGCTGGAAGGTGGCGGCGAGATTCGCCGGCAGGCGGCTGAAATTCGGACGGAACACCCGCCATTCGCCGACCGCGCGCAGCACGTCGGGGCGGATCGGCTTGCCGTCGAGGGTCGCCGCGTCGGCCCACCAGCGTTTGTTCTCCAAGGGCAGGCGGGTCGGATTGACGTGCCCGGGCGAGAACTTCGAGGAATCGATCGGCGCCGCGTTCCAGACCCGCTCGTACCCCTCGCCGACCGAGCGCCATTGGTACATCTCGACCCGGCGGTCGAGCCCGAACTCGCGCGTTTCCACGCCGAAGTCGCGGTCCAGCAGGCGCTTGCCGCTGCGCGGTTCGCCGAGCGGTTCGCCGGGGTCTTCGGCCTGTGCGAACGCAGTGCCCGCGAGCAGGCTCATCGCCAGCAAGACGATGGCGTACACGGCCAGCGCCGGCCGGCGCCGGCGCCCGCTCACGCAGCCCATGCGGCCAAGTTCCGCGCCTGCAGTTCGGCGACTTCGTGAGCGGTGCCGAACTTGCCCTTCTCGTCGCGCACCACCTGGGCGAGCGCGCACTCGGGGTCGTGGGTGAAGAACAGATGCACGTTGCGCGCGAGCTTGTCGCTGAGGAAACTCTTCTTCTCGTCGATCAGCAGCTCGGCGTTGCGGTCGTAGCCCATGGTGATCGGCACGTGCACCCAAGGCCGCCCGGGAATCAGGTCGGCGCAGAACACCACGCCGCCGTGCGGTTCGCCGTCGACGCTGTCGGGGCCGACGATCTCGGCCAGCATCAGGCCCGGGGTGTGGCCGTCGCTGTAGTGGAAACGCACGCTGTCGCCGAGCAGTTTCGAATGCGAGCCGTCGACCAGCTCGAGCTTGCCGGTAGCTTCGAGCAAGCCCGGCAACTCGGGAATGAAGCTCGCGCGGTCGCGCGCGTGCGGATGACGCGCACGCTCGTAATGCTCGCGCCCGACCAGATAAGACGCATTCGGGAACAGCAAACGCGGCGCCTCGCCCTCGGCCCAGGGCGCGAGCAGGCCGCCGGCATGGTCGAAGTGCAGGTGCGACAGCACCACCGCGTCGATGTCCTCGGGCGCGAAACCGGCACGCGCCAGCGAATCGAGCAGGACGTGGCGATCCTCGACCACGCCGTAGCGTTCGCGCAGCTTGGGCTCGAAAAACGCGCCGATGCCGGCCTCGAACAACACGGTCTTGCCGTTGAGCGGGCTGGCGAGCAAAGCCCGGCAGGCCAGAGCGATGCGGTTGTGCTCGTCGGGCGGCGACCACTTCGCCCACATCGCGCGCGGCGCGTTGCCGAACATCGCGCCGCCATCGAGTTTCTGCGAGTTGCCGAGGATCGACCAGAGTTTCATGTCTGCACCGCCCGTACGGGCACTGGCGAGGGATGGCCCGATTTTACTGCGCAAACGCAGGCCTCGGGCCGGAACGCGGTCGAACCGCGGATCGCGGACAGGCGCCGCTCACCCGGCGCGCTGCCGACCGCCGGCCGGCGCCCGCTGTCGGCAGCGTCATTGCGGCGTGGTGACGGTGGCGAAGTGAAAAATGAATTCGCCGTCGCGGCCGTCGCCGGCGATCACGCGTATCGGCGCCAAGGGCCGCTCGGCCAGCAGGGTCGCGCTGCCGCTGGCGGCGGCCTTGCTGATCAACCCGGAGGAGCGGCCGCTGATCTTGATCAGCATTTCCTGGCCGGCCACCAGCACCACCCGCCCCATCGAGGGATCGGTCGGACGCGGCGTGACGATGCGCTCTGCTTCGCTGTCCAGGTAATCGCGCGACGGCAGCGCGAACAGATCCTGGCCGCCGGCGCTGACGTCGAACGACCACGCCGTGCTGCCGTTGGTGCCGTCGTTGACGACCTCGATCTTCTCCAGCGTCAGCAGCACCGTGTAGCGGGCCGGCGCCTGCGGCGCGGCCGGCTTGACCGGAGTGGTCGCGACCGGCTGCGAGGGTGCGGCCGGTGTCGTCGGCTTGTCCTTCAGCCCGCCGATCTCGCGCACGTTGTTGATCAGGGTGGTCAAGGCCACCAGGAAAGCGACCAGGGCGATCGAGATCGCGGGCACGCGGGTATACCAACGCTTGTCGTCGCTCACTGCCCTGTCCCCTGTCGCTTGCTGCTGACGCCGTCCATGCCGCGAAATCTACTGCACCGCACCGCCGTCGCGCCATCGCGGCGGCGGTTTCGCGGGCGCCGCCTCAGGGCTTGTTCGGCTGCACGTCGGCCTGGCCGACCGGATTGCGCGGGTCGGTGCCGCCGGACAAGGTGTTGCTGCGCTTGTCCCACATCACCGTCTGCAGGTTGCCCCAGGTCGATTCGCCGGCGTTGATCTTGTGGCCCATGGCCTGGAGCTTGGCCACGGTGGCGGCGTCGAGCGCGCCGGGCTCGGCCGAGATCGCGTCCGGCATCCATTGGTGATGGATGCGCGGTTGCGCGGCGACCTGCTGCGGCTGCAGGCCGGCGTCGTAGGCGAGGATCGCCAGCAGCACCTGGGTGATGATGCGGCTGCCGCCGGGCGCACCGACCGCGACCACGCGATCGGACGATTCCAGGAAGCTCGGCGTCATCGAGCTGAGCATGCGCTTGCCCGCGGCCGGCGCGTTGGCCTCGAAACCCATCACGCCGAACGCGTTCGGGGTGGCCGGACGCAGGGCGAAGTCGTCCATCTCGTTGTTGAGCAGCACGCCGGTGCCCGGCGCGACCAGGCCCGAGCCGTACAGCAGGTTGACGGTCTGGGTCGCCGAGACGCGGTTGCCTTCGCCGTCGATGATCGAGAAGTGGGTGGTCTCGTCGTCTTCCAGCGGTGCCGGCTGGCCCGACAGCAGATCGCTCGGCGTGGCCTTCTCGGGATGGATGGTTGCGCGCAGCCCGGCGGCGTAATCGGCGCTGGTCAGGCGCCGGATCGGCATCTTCACGAAATCCGGATCGCCGAGGTAGATGGTGCGGTCGCGATAGGCGCGGCGCATCGCCTCGGCGAGAACGTGGGTGCGGTGCGCGGGATCGAGCTTGGACAGGTCCCAGCCCTGCAGCACCTGCAGGATCTCGGCCAGGGCTACGCCGCCCGAGGACGGCGGCGGCGCGGTGACGATGTCCCAGCCGCGGTACTTCAAGCGCAGCGGCTCGCGCTCGCGCACCTTGTAGCCGGCCAGTTCCTCGGCGCGCCACTGGCCGCCCTCTTCCTTGACCGAAGCCAGCAGCCTGGCGGCGACGTCGCCGCGGTAGAAACCGTCGAAGCCCTTCTCGGCCAGCAGTTCCAGGGTGCGCGCCAGGTCCGGCTGCTTGAGCGTTTCGCCGGCCTTCGGCGGCGTGCCGTCGGCGAGGAACACCTCTCGGGTGCCGCGATAGCGTTCCATCACCTCGCGGCGGCTGCCGTAGCCTTTTTCCAGGCGCGGATACACCTCGAAGCCTTCGCGGGCGATCCGGATCGCCGGCGCCAGCGAGGTCCTCAGCGGCAGCTTTCCGTAGTTCTGCGCCAGGTGCACCAGCGCCGCCGGCAGACCGGGGATGCCGGCCGACCAGGGGCCGTTGGTGGCGCGGTCTCGGTTGAGCTCGCCCTTGGCGTCGAGATAGGCCGCCGGCGTGGCCGCGGCCGGCGCGGTCTCGCGCGCGTCGACGAAGATGTCGCGCTTGCGCTTGGCGTCGTGCAGCAGGAAGAAACCGCCGCCGCCGATGCCGGAGCTGATCGGCTCGACCACCGACAAGGTCGAGGACACCGCGATCGCGGCGTCGAAGGCGTTGCCGCCGGCGCGGACGATTTCCAGCCCGGCCTGGGTCGACAGCGAATGCGCGCTGGCGATCGCGGTGCCCGGCGGATGCGCGGCCGCGCTGGCGGCCGCTGCGCTGCGTGC
>NZ_JBPKJP010000074.1:0-21634 GCF_051217035.1 Lysobacter sp. 1R34A | reverse complement strand
CACTCCCGCAGCCGCTGGGCCTGCCGCGGCGGTGCCTGCTACGGCACCGACCACCGCGGCGGCGCCGGCCGCAGCCCCGCTGGCGCCACCGGGCGCGATCAAACATGCGCTCGCCGAGGGCGAATACCTGCTGCCATTCACGATCGCGCCGGAGCGGGCCGAGACCCGCGACCCGCGCGTGCTGCAGTGGAGCGAACATCCCTGCGGGGCGACTCCGTATGCGCGGGTGCGGGCACTGCCGCTCGACGACAAGCTGCTGATCGCCGACGACGTGATCGAAATCGACGACGCCGGCCGGGAACTGCGCCGTTGGCGCAAGCCGTTCGAGGCCGAGGTGGTCGCCATCGACGGCGAGCGCCTGCGCCTGCGCAGCCTCGACGGCAACGGTGTCGAGCAACTGCTGTGGACCGACCCCGCCGGCGCCCTGGCGCCCGCGCAGGTCGCCGCCGAAGCCGAACCGCGCCTGTTCGACTGCCCGACCTTGAAGGCCTTCGCCGGCTCCGACTTCGTGCAATGCCTGGAGTACGCCGACGCCGGCGGCGCCAAGCGCAAGCTCGCCTACGAAGGCGTCTGTACCTGAGCGCGGGCCCTTCGCCGCCCGCCTTCCCGATACCGGCGCCGCCGCGCCACTCAAGTTTTCTGGACACCGCCATGTTGAAGATCGAAAACCTCCACGTCCGCGTCGCCGGCAAGGACATCCTCAAGGGCCTCACCCTGGACCTGCAGCCGGGCCAGGTGCACGCGATCATGGGCCCGAACGGCGCCGGCAAGTCGACCCTGGGCAATGTCCTGGCCGGCCGCGAAGGCTATGAAGTCAGCGAGGGCACGGTCGAATTCGAGGGCCGCAACCTGCTCGAACTGGAGCCGGAAGAGCGCGCCGCCGCCGGCGTGTTCCTGGCCTTCCAGTACCCGGTCGAGATCGCCGGCGTCAACAACACCTACTTCCTGCGCGCCGCGCTCAACGCCCAGCGCAAGGCGCGCGGCGAGGCCGAGCTCGACTCGATGCAGTTCCTCAAGCTGGTGCGCGAGAAGCTCGCCGTGCTGCACCTGAAGGACGAACTGCTGCACCGCGGCGTCAACGAAGGCTTCAGCGGCGGCGAGAAGAAGCGCAACGAGATCTTCCAGCTCGCCCTGCTCGAACCCAAGCTGGCGATCCTCGACGAGACCGACTCGGGCCTCGACATCGACGCGCTCAAAGCGGTCGCCGACGGCGTCAACGCGCTGCGTTCGCCCGACCGCGCTTTCCTGGTCATCACCCACTATCAGCGCCTGCTCGACTACATCAAGCCCGACGTCGTGCACGTGCTCGCCGAAGGCCGCATCGTCGAGAGCGGCGGCCCGGAGCTGGCCCTGGAACTGGAAGCGCACGGCTACGAATGGCTCAAGGACCGCGTCGCACCGGAGAACGCCGCGTGACCCAGCCCCGCCGCGCCGCCATCGACTTGCATACGCAGGCCCGGGCCCGGATGGGCGTCCGCTGCGCCGCGCCTGCGCGAGGACACTGACATGAGCCTGCTACTCGAAGGATTCGCCGCCTCGTTCGACCAACTGCCTGCGCGCGAAGCCGCCGGTCTGGGCCCGACCCGCCGCGCCGCGCTCGACGCGGTGCTGCGCGACGGTCTGCCCGGCCCGCGCACCGAGTCCTGGAAATACACGCCGCTGCGCGCGCTCGACCGGCGCGCGTTCGCCGCCGCCGACCTCGTTCCCGGCAGCTTCGATGCCTCGGCCATCGCCGGCATCCCGGCTCCGCGCATCGTCTTCCACAACGGCCGCTACGCCGCCGCGCACAGCGATCTCAGCGGCCTGCCGCAGGGCGTGTCGCTGCAGCCCCTGTCGCAGGTGCTGGCGATCGACGACGCCCGCGAGACCAACTTCCTCGCCCGCCGCTTCGAGCGCAGCGACGAGGTCTTCGCCCGCCTCAACGCCGCCCTGGCCGACGAGGGCGCGGTGCTGCGCGTCGACGCCGGCGTGCGGGTCGAAGGCGCGATCCATTTCGTGTTCGTCGGCAGCCCGGTCGCCGGCGACCGCGCCTGGCACCTGCGTCACCTGGTCGAGTTGCGCGAAGGCGCCTCGCTGACTCTGGTCGAGCACCAGCTCGCCGCCGACAGCCATACCCACCTGTCGAACAGCTTGACCCACGTGCATCTGGCGCCGAACGCCTCGCTGTCGCATGCGCGCGTGCAGGACGAAGCCACCGGCGCGACCGTGCTCGCGCGCACCGACGCCGTGCTCGCCCGCGCCGCGCGCTACCGCCGCATCGATCTCGAACTCGGCGCGGCGCTGTCGCGCCACGAGCTCAATGCCGCGCTGCATGGCGAAGCCGCGCAGGTGCACGCCAACGGTGTGTTGCTCGCGACCGGTCGCCGTCATCTGGATACGCGTCTGGGCATCGACCACGTCGGCCGCGACAGCCAGTGCGAGCTGACCTGGCGCGGGCTCGGCGCCGGCCGCTCGCGCACCGCCTTCCACGGCGGCATCCTGATCCGCGAGGGCGCCGACGGCAGCAATGCCGCACTGTCGAACAAGAACCTGCTGCTCAACGAAGGCGCCGAGATCGACACCCAGCCGGTGCTCGAGATCCATGCCGACGAAGTCCAGGCCGCTCACGGCGCCACCGTCGGCCAGCTCGACAGCCAGGCGATGTTCTACCTGCGCTCGCGCGGCCTGCCGGCCGAACAGGCGCGGGCGCTGCTGACCGCCGCGTTCTGCCGCGAGACCCTGTCGGTGATCGAGGACGAAGACGTGCGCGCGATCCTGGAAGTGCGCGTGAATCTCGCCCTGGAGCGCTTGCAGCTCGTTTAAGGCGAGTAACGAGTGCGCAGGAACGAGGAACGAATTCCACGCGGCCTCACTCGTTCCTCTTTACTCGATGCCGGCTCCACCGTTTGAAGCTACGAACCGGGTGAGGAACGAATTAAAAGGAACGAGTAACGAGTTCCCGCGTGCTCTTACCCGTTTCTCGTTCCTATCTACTCGTTCCTGTCTACTCGTTCTCTCTACTCGTCGCCGCCCTCCCCGGACCTGCCCGATGACCGTCGCCCAACTCCTCGCCGCTCCCGACTGGACCGCCGTCCGCACCGACTTTCCGGTGCTGACCCGCGAGGTCCACGGCAAGCCGCTGATCTATTTCGATTCGGCCAACACCGGCCAGAAGCCGGCCGCGGTCATCGAGGCGGTCGACGATTTCTATCGCCATCACAACGCCAACGTCAGCCGCGCCGTGCACGCGCTCGGCAGCGAGGCCACCGAGGCCTACGAGGGCGCGCGCGCCAAGCTCGCGCGCTTTTTCAACGTGCGCGTCGACGAACTGGTGCTGTGCAGCGGCACGACCTTCGCGATCAACCTGGTCGCCTACTCCTGGGCGCTGCCGCGGCTGCGTCCCGGGGACGCGATCGTGCTCACCCGCATGGAGCACCACGCCAACATCGTGCCCTGGCAATTGGTCGCCCAGCGCACCGGCGCGACCATCAAGGTCGCCGAGATCGACGAACGCGGCCAGCTCGACCTGAACCGGTTGTACTCGTTGCTGACGCCCGAGGTGAAGCTGCTCGCGCTGACCCACGTCTCCAACGTGCTCGGCACCGTCAACCCGGTGCGCGAGATCTGCCGCGAAGCGCGCAAGCGCGGCATCGCCACCCTCGTCGACGGCTCGCAGGCGGCCCCGCACCGGCCGCTCGACATCGCTGCGGTCGGTTGCGACTTCTACGCGATCACCGGCCACAAGATGAGCGGCCCGACCGGCACCGGCGCGCTGTGGGCGCGCCGCGAGCACCTCGATGCGATGCCGCCCTTCATCGGCGGCGGCGAGATGATCAAGGAAGTGCGTTTCGAAGGCACGGTGTTCGCCGAGGGCCCGCGCAAGTTCGAGGCCGGCACCCCGAACATCGCCGGCTTCGTCGGGCTCGGCGCGGCGGTCGATTATCTGTCGGCGCTCGGCATGGCCCATGTCGACGCGCGCGAGCAGGCGTTGCTCGCCTACGCCACCGACGCCCTGGCCCAGGTGCCGGGGCTGCGCATCTTCGGCCAGGCGCAGGAGAAGGCGGCGGTGATCAGCTTCCTGGTCGAAGGCGCGCATGCGCACGACCTGGCGACCCTGCTCGACCTGGAAGGCGTGGCGATCCGCTCCGGCCACCACTGCGCCCACCCGCTCATGCAACACTTCGGCGTGCCGGCGACCTGCCGCGCCTCGCTCGCGTTCTACAACACCCACGACGAGATCGACGCGTTCGTGGCCGCCCTGAACAAAGTCCGCAAACTGCTCGCATGACCCACGACTCCCTGAGCTTCCGCGCCGCCACCCCGGCCGACACCGATGCCCTCGTCGCCCTGGTCGAATCGGCCTACCGCGGCGATTCCAGCCGCGCCGGATGGACCACCGAAGCCGACTTCCTCGACGGCCGCCGCACCGGCGCCGACGACATCAAGGCCTGCCTCGACCGCCCGCAGAGCGTGATCCTGATCGCCGAACGCAACGGCGCCGACGCCGCGCCCGAGCTGCTCGCCTGCGCGCACATCGCGGTGGAGGACGGCGCCGGCTATTTCGGCATGTTCTCGGTCAAGCCGACCCTGCAGGGCGGCGGCATCGGCAAGCGCGTGATCGACGAGGCCGAGCGCATCGTGCGCGAAGACTGGAATCAGCCGGCCATGCGCATGACCGTAATCGACATCCGCGACGAGCTGATCGCCTTCTACGAGCGCCGCGGCTATGTCCGCACGGGCCACTACAAGCCTTTCCCCTACGGCGACGAGCGCTTCGGCCTGCCCAAGCGCGACGACCTGCGCTTCGAGGTGCTGGAGAAGACGTTCTGACGTCCGAGAGCGGAAGCCTGGATTGTGAAGTGCGGGTCAGAGCGCCGCATCCGTCGTCCCCGCTACGCCGCTTACGATCCGGCCTGCATCCCTAGGCCGGTCGGATTCCCCCGCAGGGCCAGGAACGCGCGCCGCGCACACCGGCCGCGCCGCCTTCTACAATGCACGGCACCGCACTGCCGGCTCTTCAGGAAGCACGCCATGGGCGACTGGGTTTTCGTCTGCGCCACCTCGCAATTGCTGCCCGGCGAGTCCACCGTCGCCTGGGACGGCGACACCGCGATCTTCGTCTGCAACTACGACGGCGATTTCTACGCCCTCGAAGACCGATGCTCGCACGAGGACTTCGAACTGTCCGCGGGCGCCTTCGACGGCGAGGAAGCGACGATCGAATGCGTCCTGCACGGCGCCCGTTTCGACGTGCGCGACGGCCGCCCCCTGTGCGCGCCGGCCTACGAGCCGGTGGCGAAGTTCCCGGTCAAGGTCGAAGACGGCGGGGTCTGGACTCGCGACGACCGCGAGTAAGCCGTAGCGCGGGCAGATCCGTGCGGCTGTTCTTGGCCGCTGCTTACCGACATCCCGCCACGATAAGCGCGGCCTGCCTGCGGGGCGCTCCCGCCAGCGCCAATCCCCCGCGCCGAAACATCATCGGACCTCGCGCCCTGCGCCGGGCGCACGCCCCTTTGTCGAAGGGGGCATCGGATCGCGCTTGTCGCTTGTGATGTTTCGGCGGTCACGGCCGCATTCGCGGCGCCCTTGCCAATGGCTGCCGCTTCACTCCGTTCCTGCGTCCTCCCCTGGTAAAGGGGACTTGGGAGGACTCGCCTGTCGCGCTCCCGCGTACGCGTCGAAAGCAATCCCCATGCCGACAGGGCACCGGACTTGCGCTTGCGCCCGGCGCTTGCCCTTCTGAAAGGGGCGACAGGGGCGGGAGGATGCCTTTCGCCAATCGCGTATGCCGCCTACCAGCGAAAGCACGCCTGCATTACACCGTAAACGGTTACAGGACCCTCGAGTTGTTCACAATTCGTTGCAAATGAGAACCTCTCTCATTAAGATTGCGATCTGCCGCGGTTTCGGCCGTTCCAGCTTTCCATCCCCCTTGCTCGAGATACCCATGTCGACCACGAAGTTCGTCGTGTCGCCGCTCGCCGGTGCACTTGCCCTCGCCCTCAGCCTGCCCGTGCTCGCCGCACCGGCGCCCGAACCCCAGGCCAAGGACCTCGACGGCGTCGCGGTCCACGGCCATCGCGTGCAGAAGGCCAGCAGCGGCAAGTACACCGCCAACCTGCGCGACACCCCGCAGACGATCAGCGTGATCGACCGCACCACCATCGACGGCCAGAACCTGCTGTCGCTGACCGACATTCTCAGCACCCTGCCCGGCATCACCTTCGGCGCCGGCGAAGGCGGCGGCGGTTTCGGCGACAAGATCAACCTGCGCGGCTTCGACGCCAGCACCGACATCACCGTCGACGGCGTGCGCGACAGCGGCCTCTACAGCCGCACCGACCCGTTCAACCTGGAAGCGGTCGAAGTCGTCAACGGCGCCAACTCGGTCTACTCCGGCGCCGGCTCGGTCGGCGGCACGGTCAACCTGGTCAGCAAGAACGCCAGCCTCAACGAGTTCCACAAGGCGTCGATCGCCGCGGGCACCGACAGCTACACCCGCGTCACCACCGACAGCAATTTCGTCCTCGGCGAAGGCTCGGCGCTGCGCCTGAACGCGATGGCCCACCAGAACGACGTGCCGGGCCGCGACGTCGAGCAGAACGAGCGCTGGGGCGTGGCCGCCTCGCTCGCCTTCGGCCTCGGCAGCGACACCAGCTGGACCTTGAACTACCTGCATCAGGAAGACGACAACACCCCGCAATACGGCCTGCCGTTCTTCAACGGCGACGGGCTGCCGGGCGTCGACCGCGGCAACTACTACGGTTACAGCAACATCGACCGCCAGGACGTGCAGGTCGATTCGGTCACCTCGATCATCGACCACGCCTTCAACGATAACTTCAAGATCCGCAATCTGACCCGCTGGCAGCAGGCCGACCAGTTCTCCCTGGTCGACGCCACCCAGGGCACCTGGTGCCTGGCCAACAACCTGACTCCGCTCGGCGCCAGCTGCGGCAGCACCCTTCCCGGCAACTACAGCCCGAGCGGCCCGCGCGGTTACGGCCGCGACACCCGCAACACCACGCTGTACAACCAGACCGACCTGACGGTGAGCTTCAACACCGGCGCGATCGAGCACGACCTGGTCGCCGGTTTCTCGGTGCTGCACGAAGAGTTCGATCTCGACGTCACCAGCGATTTCCGCAACCCCAACGGCACCAACCCGTACCTGTCGGGCCTGCCGCAGATGAACATCGCGCGTCCGGACCACATCTACCGCGGCCCGGTCAACCGCACCCTGACCGGCCGCAGCGAAGGCGAGCTCGACAACCGCGCCATCTACGTGTTCGACACGCTCAAGTTCAACGAGCAGTGGCAGCTGAGCCTGGGCGCGCGCTACGAGCGCAACGAAGGCGAGACCATCAACGCGATGGTCGTGCAGGCCCCGACCGCGGCGAACCAGCCGCTGCCCGCCCTGCCGATCGGTACCGTCACCGGTTACAGCGTTCCGTTCAAGAGCAACGACGACCTGTTCTCCTATCGCGCCGGCCTGGTCTACAAGCCGGTCGAGAACGGCAGCATCTACATCGCCTACGGCAATTCGAAGACTCCGTCGAAGGCCTCGGTCAACGGCTCGTGCACCGCGCAGACTTGCTCGGTCGATCCGGAAACCGCGGTCAATTATGAGCTCGGCACCAAGTGGGACTTTCTCGACGGCCGCCTCGCCCTGACCGGCTCGGTGTTCCGCAACGAGCGCGAGAACTACAAGGTCGCCGACCTCGACAACCCGGCCAACCTGTCCGGCCTGCAGCAACTCGACGGCAGCGCGCGCGTCGACGGCGTGATGCTCGGCCTGTCCGGCCTGATCAGCGACCAGTGGGCGGTCTACGCCAACTACGCGTTCCTCGACAGCGAAGTGCTGCAGGGCGTGTCCGACCGCCAGGCCGGCCTGGGCCTGGACTACACCCGCGGCGACCGCCTGACCCAGGTGCCGGAGCACGCCTTCAGCCTGTGGACCACCTACGACATCAGCCCGCGCTGGCAGGTCGGCTACGGTGCGACCTACCAGGGCAAGATCTGGCTGAACCAGCACAGCGCGACCAACGTCGCCGGCCCGCTGACGACCTACGGCAGCTACTGGACCCACCGCGCGATGGTCAACTACAAGATCAACCGCCAGGCCTCGCTGCAGCTCAACATCAACAACCTCACGGACGAGGAGTACTTCACCCGGATCCGACACAACGGCTGGGCGACGCCGGGCGACGGACGCCAGGTGGTGCTGAGCGCCAACTTCGCCTTCTGAGTGGTGCCGAGCCTCGAGTTCACGTTCTAATCGGACTTCCACAGTCCAGGCGCGCCGCCCGGGTCCACCGGGCGGCCGCATTGAGGAAACCCATGCTGCTGCACGTCCCCAAGGTGCTTACCGCCGAACAGGTCGGCCATTGTCGCGAACGCCTGGCCCAAGCCGGCTGGAGCGACGGCCGGATCACCGCGGGCCATCAGTCGGCCAAGGCCAAGGACAACGCGCAGCTGCCCGAGAACGATCCGGTCGCGCGCGAGCTCGGCCCGCTCATCCTCGACGCCCTGTCGCGCAACCCGACCTTCTTTTCCGCGGCGCTGCCGCAGCGGGTGTATCCGCCGCTGTTCAACCGTTACGCCGGCGGCCAGTCGTTCGGCTTCCACGTCGACAACGCGATCCGCTACGACCGCAGCCGCGGCGGCATGGACGCGGTGCGCACCGACCTGTCGGCGACCTTGTTCCTGAGCGCGCCGGAGGAATACGACGGCGGCGAACTGGTCATTGAAGACACCTACGGCACCCACCAGGTGAAGCTGGCGGCGGGCGACCTGGTGCTGTATCCGGGCACCAGCCTGCACAAGGTCACCCCGGTCACCCGCGGCGAACGCATCGCCTCGTTCTTCTGGATCCAGAGCCTGCTCGCCGAAGACGCGCAGCGGCGGCTGATGTTCGAGCTGGACGTGTCGATCCGGCGCCTGACCGCCGACGTGCCCGATCATCCCGCGCTGGTCCAGTTGACCGGCGTTTATCACAATCTGCTGCGGCGCTGGAGCCAGACGTGAGCGTGGCCGGCGGCGACGATCGCGCGATCGAGACCGGCTCGATCAAAGCCCGGCCGATCAAGGGCGAACCGTTCAAGGGCGAACCGTTCAAGGCCGCTTCGGGCACGATCGATCCGAATCGCCGCTCCTATTGGCTCAAGACCCTGCACCGCTGGCACTGGATCAGCGCCGCGGTCAGCCTGGTCGCACTGCTGCTGTTCTCGGTCACCGGCATCACTCTCAATCACGCCGCCCAGATCGAATCCGAGCCGGTCGTGGTCAACGTCAAGGAGACCCTGCCGGCGAGCCTGCTGCGCAGCCTCAAGAGCGAGCGCCCCGCCGACGCGCCGCTGCCCGGCTCCGTCGACGACTGGCTCGCCGACGCGTTGGACGTGCGCACGGCCGGGCGCAAGGGCGAGTGGTCCGATGCCGACGTCTACGTTTCGCTGCCGCGCCCCGGCGGCGATGCCTGGCTCAGCATCGACCGCGAGAGCGGCGCGATCGAGTATGAACGCACCGACCGCGGCTGGATCGCCTGGCTCAACGACCTGCACAAGGGCCGCAACACCGGCGCGGCCTGGCGCTGGTTCATCGACCTGTTCGCGGTGGCCTGCCTGCTGTTCGCCTCGACCGGCCTGTGGCTGCTGCAATTGCACGCGCGCCAGCGCGGCAAGACCTGGCCGCTGGTCGCGGCGGGCCTGGCGGTGCCGCTGCTGCTGATCATCCTGTTCATGCACTGATTCGTTCGCTTACGCATTCCACGCTTTAGAAACCCAGGAGCGATCCATGAAGCTGTCGTCTTTCAAAGTGCTGATCCCGGCGATGGTGCTGCCGATGCCCGCACTCGCGGCCGATCTCGAACTCAACATCGAGATCCCGCGCATCAACGCCGCCGAGTACCACCGCCCCTACGTCGCCGCCTGGATCGAGAAGGCCGACAACACCGTCGCCAGCAATCTCGCGGTCTGGTACGACCTGGACATGAAGAACGGCGAAGGCACCAAGTGGCTCAAGGACATGCGCCAATGGTGGCGCCGCACGGGCCGCACGCTGACCATGCCGGTCGACGGCGTCAGCGGCGCGACCCGTCCGGTCGGCCAGCATGCGGTGTCGTTCAAGGGCAACAGCAAAGCCCTTGCCGGGCTGACTCCGGGCCGCTACACCCTGGTCGTGGAAGCCGCGCGCGAAGTCGGCGGCCGCGAAATGCTGAGCATCCCGTTCGAGTGGCCGGCCAAGGCGCAGAACCTGTCGGCGCAGGGCAAGACCGAACTCGGCAAGGTGAAGGTGGTGGTGAAGCCTTGATATTCGGGACCGGGAATTCGGGATTCGCACGCGCGAAATCCCGGCCCCGGACGCGAATCCAGCCTCACCCGCTTTTGCGAATCCCGAATCCCGAATCACCCATCCCGGACTCAAGCCCATGAACCTCAAACTTCTCGCCGCCGCCGTCGTCGCCACCTTCGCGCTCGCCGGCACCGCCCAGGCGCACAAGGCCTGGCTGCAGCCCTCGCAGACCGTGTTCTCGGACAAGGGCTCGTGGCTGACCGTCGATGCAGCGGTCTCCAACGACCTGTTCTATTTCAACCACGTGCCCCTGCCTTTGGAGCGCCTGCAGATCACCGCGCCCGACGGCGGCAGCGTGCAGCCGCAGAACGGTTCGACCGGCAAGCTGCGCAGCGTGTTCGACGTCGAACTGTCGCAGGAAGGCACCTACAAGATCGCGATGAACAACGAAGGCATGTTCGCCAGCTACAAGCTCGGCGGCGAAGCCAAACGCTGGCGCGGCAAGGCCAGCGAGTTCAAGAGCGGCATCCCGGCCGGCGCCATCGAGGTCAACGCGTCCGAGAGCCTCGGCCGTGTGGAGACCTTCGCCACCGTCGGCAAGCCGAGCACGACCGCGTTCAAGACCACCGGCAAGGGCATCGAGCTGGTGCCCGTGACCCATCCGAACGACCTGTTCGCCGGCGAAACCGCTACGTTCCAGTTGCTCGTCGACGGCAAGCCGGCGGCCGGCCTCAAGATCGAGATCGTGCCGGGCTCGACGCGTTATCGCGACCAGCAGAACGAAATCAACCTCACCACCGGCAACGACGGCAAGTTCGAGGTCAAGTGGCCGCAGGCCGGCATGTACTGGCTGGAAACCGCCAGCGAAGACGCCAAGACCACGCTGCCGGAAGCCAAGCAGCGTCGCCTGAGCTACGTTGCCGTGTTCGAAGTGCTGCCGCAGTAACCGATGCCGGAGTCGACGCCGCAGACGAGCTGGACGTGGTCGGGCACATGGGATGCGCCCGAAGTCGCGTCGCTGCATACGCTCGACGGCGTCACCATGGGCACGCGCTGGTCGGTCAAGTTGATCGCCCGCGCCAGCGTTCTGCCGATGTTGGAGCGCGGCATCCAGGCGCGGCTCGACGAGGTCGTCGCCCAGATGAGCACCTGGGAAGCCGGCTCCGACATCAGCCGTTACAACCGCTCAGCGGCCGGCAGCGTGCACACGCTGCCGGCCGAATTTTCCGAAGTGATGGCCGCCGCGCTCGCGCTGGCCGCCGATACCGACGGCGCCTACGACCCGAGCATCGGCCCGCTGGTCGACCTGTGGGGCTTCGGCCCTGCGGGCGCACGCGACGCCGCTCCCGACCCCGTCGCGCTGGCGAACGCACAGGCGCGGGTGGGCTGGCGCCGGCTGCGTTTCGACGCCGCCACGCGGGGCATGGAACAACCCGGCGGCGCCCATGTCGACCTGTCCTCGATCGCCAAGGGCTACGGCGTCGATCGCGTCGCCGACTACCTGCTCGAACAGGGCATCGCCGATTGCCTGGTCGAAGTCGGCGGCGAACTGCGAGGCCACGGGCGCAAACCCGATGCGACGTCGTGGCGCGTCGCGGTCGAACAGCCCGGCGGCGGCGACGAAGCCGCCGCAGTCATCGCGCTCGACGGCCTGGCCATCGCGACCTCCGGCGACTATCGCCGTTATTTCGATGTCGACGGCCAGCGTTACTCGCATACCCTCGACCCGCGCAGCGGCCGGCCGATCGCACACCCGCTGGCGTCGGTCACCGTGCTGCACCCGCGTTGCATGCAAACCGACGCACTCGCCACCGCACTGACTGTGCTCGGCGCGCACGCCGGCATGGCCTATGCGAACCGGCACGGCCTGGCGGCTCTGTTCGTACTGCGCGAGGGCGACGGCTTCGTCACCCGCACCACGCCGGCGTTCGTCGCCCGGCAACGAAGCCCATGAGCGACGTGCCGCCCGCACCGCGCCGGCGTTTCGACCTCGGCGTCCTCGGCAATCTGCTGGTCGTGCTGGCGCTGGCCGCGCTCGCGCTGGGCTTGTCGCAATGGCAGGCCGAACCGCTGCGCTGGAGTTTCCCGGGCCGCGGCCGGCTGTGGGCGGCGGGCGCAGTCGTCGCGCTGTACGTCGGCTTCGTCGCCGCCATCGCGGTTTCGCGCGCGCAGCGTGCGCGCGCACGGGCCTTGCCAGCGATCTCCGCGCAGCAACGCGGCGACTGGCTGGTCGCCTTCGCCAGCCAGACCGGTTTCGCCGAACAGCTTGCGCGCCGCAGTTACGACGCCTTGCGCAGTGCCGGACTGCGTGCCAACCTCGCCGTGCTCGGCAGCCTCGATGCCGCGCAGCTCGCGCAGTATCCGCGGGTGCTGTTCATCGTCAGCACCACCGGCGAAGGCGATGCGCCCGACAGCGCCGCCGGCTTCGCCCGCCGGGCGATGGCGCAGACCGGCGAACTCGCGGCGACGCGCTACGGCGTGCTCGCCCTCGGCGACCGCGAGTACGCCGAGTACTGCGCGTTCGGTCATCGCCTCGATCACTGGCTGCGCCATTCCGGCGCCCAACCGCTGTTCGACCTCGTCGAAGTCGACAACGGCGATCCCGGCGCCTTGCGTCATTGGCAACACCACCTCGGCCTGCTCGCCGGCCGCACCGACCTGCCCGACTGGAGCGCGCCCGAGTACCGTCCCTGGCGCCTGCGCGAACGCCTGCTGTCGAACCCCGGCAGCGTCGGCGGCCCGGTATTCCGGCTCGGCTTGGTGCCGGCCGATGGCGCCGCGCTCGATTGGCACGCCGGCGATATCGCCGAAATCGGCCCGCGCAACAGCGCGGCCGACGTCGCGCAGTGGTTGGCGACGCTCGGCCTCGATGGCGCTGAAATCGTCCGCCACGAAGATGTGCAGGAGCCATTGTCCGCACTGTTGGCGCGTTCGCGCTTACCCGACCCCAATGCGATGCAAGGACAGAGCGCGCAGGCCGTCGCGGACGCGCTCAAGCTGCTGTCGCACCGCGAATATTCGATCGCTTCGGTGCCTGCGGACGGCTCGCTGCAACTCCTGGTCCGGCAGATGCGCCACGACGACGGCCGCTACGGCTACGGCAGCGGCTGGCTGACCCATCATGCCGCGGTAGGCGCGGCGATCGACCTGCGCATCCGCAGCAACCCCTCCTTCCACGCACCGAGCGACGCCCGCCCGCTGCTGCTGATCGGCAACGGCACCGGCCTGGCCGGCCTGCGCGCATTGCTCAAGACCCGGATCGCCGCCGGGCATACCCGCAACTGGCTGCTGTTCGGCGAACGCAACGCCGCCTGCGACCTGCATTACCGCGACGAACTCGACGCCTGGCAGGCCGCCGGCGCGATCGAACGCGTCGACTACGCGTTCTCGCGCGACGGCGCAACGCGGACCTACGTGCAGGACGTGTTGCGCGCGCACCTGGACGCGGTCCGAGACTGGATCGCGCAAGGCGCCGCGGTGTACGTCTGCGGCAGCCTCGAAGGCATGGCCCCCGGCGTCGAAGCGGTGCTGCACGAAGCGGTCGGCGTGGATGCGTTGGAGACCATGGCGGCGGATGGCCGCTATCGGCGCGACGTGTATTGAGCGGCTCCAGCGCGTGGACACGCGTGCGGATCGCGCCGTGGAACGGTCGCCGAGGTCATTGGATCCCCGCCTGCGCGGGGATGGCGATTCGGGGATGATGGCTCTGGTTGGACGACAGGTCTTGGGAGCCGCGCCAAGCGGACTCAGTCGAGCGGAGCGACCCGCACCAGCAGCACTTCTCCGCCGCCTTCGAGCACGTTGCGCAGGCGGGTGCTGCCGGCGGCGAGGAGGGCGGTGTCGCCGGATTGCAGGGGCGGCAGGCCGGAATCGTCGGCGAACCGCGCCTGGCCGGCCAGCAGGTGCACGGCCCAGGTCTGGCCCGGCTCGGCGAAGATCACCATCGGCCCGACCAGGGGACGGTGCCAGAGCTCGGCCCGGACCCGGTCGCGGCGCCACATTAGGTTGAAGTCGTGGGTCAGGCCGTCGAGCAATTCGCCCTGCACCGCGCGTTCGCCGGCGAAACGCAGCTTGTCGTGCGGCGGCAGCAGTTCGTGGACCTCGCCGTCGTCGAAACGCAGGCGCAGGCCGTTGCCGCTGAGCAGGACCAGTTCGCGGTCGACCCCGGGGAACGCCGAGAACGGCGCGTCGCGCTCGATCTCGGCGATCGACAGGCGCCAGTCCCAGTCCTCGCCGGGAATCGGGCGATCCAGACCGGCCTCGTTCTGGCGGCTCATGCGCACGATCTCGCGGGTCCAGCCGAATTGGTTGCGCCAGCGTTCGCGGCGGTATTCGTTGGCGGGGATGGACCAGGTCAGGCGGTCGGGCATGGGCGTGGCTGCGGCTGAACGAAGGCGCAGTCTAGTGGTTGGGCCTGGGTGGGCCCAAGCGAGGGGGCTGGAAGCGGAGGATGGCGGGCCGGAGGCGTTAGGCGAAGCCGGCGAGGCTTGGCCGCGCAGTGGCCCGGCGTCGACAGTCGGGATGCGGCTTATGGCGCAGGGATCCCTGTGGGTCGGGAGCGAGCGCGGGTGCCAGGGGATTAGCTGGCCGACAGATGGCGGTCGCGGCTTACGCCGCTCCTACAGGGGCGCGCGCGGGTTGCAGGGGAATTGGCCGGAGCTGATCGATGGCGGTCGCGGCTTGCGCCGCTCCTACCCTCAAAGCAACGGCAAAAACCAGGAGCCCGGCACGAGTCCCGAGTCCCGAGTCCCGGGTCCCAAATCCAGAACCCCGGACAAGGGTGTGCCCCGCCGCAGATCCCTCTGGGGCGGGGCAACGTACTTCCGTGTCCAGGGACCTCCCCCCGAATCCTTTCGGGCCTCCTTGCCCGATTAGCTGCCGACCCCGCGTCCTTACGGCATCGGCAGACTTGTTCAGCGCTTGCTGGCAGCGCGCGGGGCCGCGATGGCTCCGGCGGTGTTGGTCGGGCGGACCTGAGCGGCCCCGCCGACCACGATGCGATCCCGATTCTTTTCGACCGTCTTCAGGCCGATTCCCTTGACCAGGGCCAGCTGCTCGACGCTGCGGAAGGCCCCGTTGGCCTTGCGGTAAGCGACGATGGCTTCGGCCTTGGAAGCCCCGATGTTGAGCAGCACGCGGTCCAAGGTGGCCGCGTCGGCACTGTTGATGTTGACCTTTTCCGAGGCGAAGGCACTGCCGGCGAGCATCAGCGACAGAACCAGCGACTTTGCGATGAGGGCAAACGATTTCATGGTTAAAGCTCCTGAGAGTGGATTCCGTTCCTGGCCGGCGGCCTTACGTCCTTGAGTCCTTGTGTCCGCCGGTGGAGACAGTCTCCATGTCTCGACCGGCACAGGTTATCGCCGCAGGGGCCCGTGCGAAGCCGGGGGATGCCGCAGCGCAGGGTAGGAAAAGTCCTACACGGTCCGGGAGGCGTAAAATGCCCCCTTCCCCGCTCCAAGAGGTCCGTCAATGGACGCCAGCAAGGTCGATCGCTACGTCAGCGAGAAGTGGGACGACGAAATCGTCCCGCAACTGGTCGAATACATCCGCATCCCCAACAAGTCGCCGATGTTCGACGCCGACTGGGTCCAGCACGGCTACATGGACGATGCCGTCAGGCTCATGGAGACCTGGGCCCGCGCCCAGTCGATCCCGGGCATGCAGGTCGAGGTGGTGCGCCTGGAAGGCCGCACGCCGTTGATCTTCATCGATATTCCGGCGGCACACGGCGGCAGCGACGAGGACTGCGTGCTGCTCTACGGGCATCTCGACAAGCAGCCGGAGATGACCGGCTGGGACGACGACCTGGGTCCGTGGAAGCCGGTGATCAAGGGCGACAAGCTCTACGGCCGCGGCGGCGCCGACGACGGCTACGCCATCTTCGGTTCGCTGGCGGCGATCCTGGCCCTGCAGGAACAGCAGCAGCCGCACGCGCGCTGCGTGATCCTGATCGAGGCCTGCGAAGAGTCCGGCAGCTACGACCTGCCCGCCTACGTCGATCACCTGGCCGACCGCATCGGCAAGCCCTCGCTGGTGGTCTGCCTGGACTCGGGCTGCGGCAACTACGACCAGCTGTGGTGCACGACCTCGCTGCGCGGCCTGGCCGGCGGCAACTTCACCGTCAAGGTGCTCAGCGAAGGCGTGCATTCGGGCGACGCCTCCGGCGTGGTGCCGTCGAGCTTCCGCCTGCTGCGCCAGTTGCTGTCGCGCCTGGAAGACGAGAGCAACGGCAAGATCCTGATCGAGGGCCTGTACGTGGACGTACCGGAGGAACGCCTGGAGCAGGCGCGCCAGGCCGCCAAGGTGCTCGGCACCGCGGTCTACGACAAGTTCCCGTTCCTGCCCGGCATGAAGCCGATGGCCGACGACCTGGCCGAGCTGGTGCTCAACCGCACCTGGCGCCCAGCCCTGTCGGTGACCGGCGTCGACGGCATGCCGGCGCTGGCCTCGGCCGGCAACGTGCTGCGCCCGCATACCTCGGTGAAGCTGTCGCTGCGCCTGCCGCCGACCCTCGACGGCAAGCGCGCCGGCGAGCTGCTCAAGGACGTGCTGCTGCGCGATCCGCCGAACGGCGCGCAGGTGACCCTGGAACTGGAAAAATCGTCGAGCGGCTGGAACGCACCGGCGATGTCGTCGTGGCTGTCGAACGCGATCGACGCCTCGAGCCGCGAGTTCTTCGGCCAGCCGGCCATGTACATGGGCGAAGGCGGCTCGATTCCGTTCATGGGCATGCTCGGCGAGAAGTTCCCCGGCGCGCAGTTCATGATCACCGGCGTGCTCGGCCCGCACTCCAACGCGCACGGCCCGAACGAGTTCCTGCACATCCCGATGGGCAAGCGCGTGACCGCCTGCGTCGCCCGCGTGGTCGCCGAGCATCACCTGGCCGGCCAGCGCGGAGAGACCACCGGCGCGGCCGTGGTCGCCGACAGCGGGGATCGCCACGGCGGGCACGGTTGCTGCTGATCCTTGCGGCGGGTCGATGGCGAAAGAAACGGGCCTTCGGGCCCGTTTCTGTTTTGGGGACGGGTCGCTTTGGATGTCGGTCGCGGGAAGGCGATGGCCGTGCCACCGCTGGCGAACGAAGGTTGGCGTTCGTGGCTCCGGTCGATCGCGTTTAAGCGAAAGGTTCTGCGTCCCGGTCGCGGCTTGCGCCGCTCCTGCCCTTTGCCGGCGCTGCTCCTGGGTAGGAGCGGCGCGAGCCGCGACCGTGTGGTCGCACAGTGCGGCGTTTGCCGGGGGGCTGCGCATGACGATGCGATGGCGATTTGTTCGCTTCGGTCGAAACGCAGCAGCGGAGTTTCTGCGCATCCCGGTCGCGGCTTACGCCGCTCCTACAAAGGCAGGATGCGGCGCGGCCACCGTGGGAGCGGCGCGAGCCGCGACCGCGTTATCGCACGGTGCGGCGTCCTCGGGAGCTTGCTGCGAAGGGCTGATGTGGTGGAGGCCGGTAGCTTCGAATCCGCACGCCCCGCCCTCACGCCGCAGCGACGCTGGCCGCCACATGCTCCAGCCGCGTCTCCCACCGTCCCCAGGAGGGCAAGCCCATGCTAGGCGGCATTATTTCCACGATCATCATCGGCGCGGTCATCGGCGTTCTAGCGCGCTTCTTCAAGCCCGGCGCCGACCCCATGGGGTGGATCCTCACCATCCTGCTCGGCATCGCCGGCGCCTACATCGGCAGCCTGTTGTACGCCGGCGGCGGGCTGATCGGCCTGATCGTCTCGATCATCTGCGCGATCGTGCTGCTGTTCCTGTACGAGATGATCCGGCGCAAGACGGCCAAACCGTGAAGCGACGGCGGCATTTACGCGGCTGAGAACAAAACACCCCGGCTCAGGCCGGGGTGTTCGCTTGCCGCGGGCGATCTCAATCGCGCAGGTAATCGATCACCCGCTGCGCCAATACTTGCGCGTCGGCTTCCAGGGTCTCCAACCGCAGCTCGGCCGACTCGGGCGCTTCGTACGGCGAATCGATGCCGGTGAAGTTCGGGATCATGCCGGCGCGCGCTTTGGCGTACAGGCCCTTGACGTCGCGGCGCTCGGCTTCGGCCAAGGGGGTGTCGACGAACACTTCGACGAATTCGCCGTCCTCGAACAACTCGCGCGCGAGCCTGCGCTCGGCGCGGAACGGCGAGATGAAGCTCACCAGCACGATCAGGCCGGCATCGGTCATGAGCTTGGCGACCTCGGCGACGCGGCGGATGTTCTCGACCCGGTCCTCGTCGGTGAAACCCAGATCCTTGTTGAGGCCGTGCCGCACGTTGTCGCCGTCGAGCACGAAGCTGTGGTGACCGAGCGCATGCAGTTGCTTGTCGACCAGGTTGGCGATGGTCGACTTGCCCGAGCCCGACAGGCCGGTGAACCAGACGCATCGTGGCTTCTGGTGTTTGCTGCGCGCGCGCGCGGCCTTGTCGACGTCCACCGGCTGCCAATGGAGGTTGCCGGCGCGGCGCAGGGCGAAATCGAGGGTGCCGGCGGCGACCGTGGCGTGGGTCTGGCGGTCGATCAGGATGAAGCTGCCGAGCTCGCGGTTGTCGAGGTAAGCCTCGAACGCGATCGGCTGGTCCAGGCTCAGGTTGCAGTAAGCGACCTCGTTGAGTTCGAGGTGCTTGGCGGCGAGCTGGGCCTGGCTGTTGACGTCGACCTTGTGCTTGATCTCGGTGACGCTGGCGCTGACCGTGCGCGCGCCGATCTTCAACCAGTAGGAGCGGCCCGGCAGCAGCGGCTGCGCGTTCATCCACAGCAGGTGCATGGCGAACTGGTCGGCCACCTGCGCCGGCCGCGCGGCATTGGCGATGACGTCTCCACGGCTGATGTCGAGTTCGTCGGCGAGAGTCAGGGTGACCGCCTGTCCGGCGCCGGCGACATGGAGGTCGCCGTCGGCGGTGACGATGCGCTGCACTCGCGAACGGCGGCCCGAGGGCAAGGCGACGACCTCGTCGCCGGGCCGCACCGCGCCGGCGGCGATGGTGCCGGCGAAGCCGCGAAAATCCTGGTTCGGGCGGTTGACCCATTGCACCGGCAAGCGAAAGCCGAGTTCGGCCGCGCTGCGTTCGGTATCGACCGATTCCAGATGCTCGAGCACGCTCGGGCCGTGGTACCACGGCGTCAGCGGCGAGCGTTCGGTGAGGTTGTGGCCGTGCAGGGCCGACAACGGCACCGCGGCGACATGTTCGATGCCGAGCTGCGCGGCGAGCTCTCGGTATTCGCCGACGATGCGTTCGAACACGGCCTGATCGAAGTCGACCAGGTCCATCTTGTTGACCGCCAGCAACACATGGCGAATCCCAAGCAAGGACACGATGTAGCTGTGCCGGCGGGTCTGCGTCAGCAGGCCCTTGCGCGCATCGACCAGCACCACCGCCAGCGCGGCGGTCGAGGCGCCGGTCGCCATGTTGCGGGTGTACTGCTCGTGGCCCGGGCAGTCGGCGACGATGAACTTACGCTTCTCGGTGCCGAAGAACCGGTAGGCGACGTCGATGGTGATGCCTTGCTCGCGCTCGGCGGCCAGCCCGTCGACGAGCAGGGCGAAATCGATCTCGCCGTTCTGGGTGCCGTGGCGACGGCTGTCGGCGTCGAGCGCGGCCAGTTGGTCGTCGAACAGCAGGCGGGTGTCGTGCAGCAGGCGACCGATGAGGGTGCTCTTGCCGTCGTCGACGCTGCCGCAGGTGATGAAGCGCAGCAGGCTCTTGTGCTCGTGCTGCTGCAGGTAGCCGGCGATGCTGGCGGTGGCGGTGGCGGGACTCGGGACTCGGGACTCGGGACTCGCGAATGTCACCACCCTTCCTGATGTCTCGATCGCTTCCGCGTTGCCGCGTTCGGCAGGCTCCATTTCGGTCTGTTCCAATTCGGTCTGTTCCAATTCGGTCTGCTCCGGCCCCGGCTCCCGATTCGCGAATCCCGGCTTCATCAGAAGTAGCCTTCTTGTTTCTTGCGTTCCATCGACGCCGACGGGTCGTGATCGATGACCCGGCCCTGACGCTCGGAGGTGGTCGCGACCAGCATCTCGGCGATGATCGCCTCGAGCGTGTCGGCCTCGGATTCGATCGCGCCGGTCAGCGGGTAGCAGCCGAGCGTGCGGAAGCGCACCTTGCGGTTCTGCGGCACTTCGCCGTCGCGCAGCGGCAGGCGTTCGTCGTCGACCAGGATCAGGCTGCCGTCGCGTTCCACCACCGGGCGTTCGGCGGCGAAATACAGCGACGGCACCGGGATCTTCTCGCGGTAGATGTACAGCCACACGTCGAGCTCGGTCCAGTTGGAGATCGGAAACACCCGCACGCTCTCGCCGGCATGGATGCGGGTGTTGAACAGCGACCACAGTTCCGGGCGCTGGTTCTTCGGGTCCCAGCGATGCTGCGGATTGCGGAACGAGAAGATGCGTTCCTTGGCGCGCGACTTCTCTTCGTCGCGGCGCGCACCGCCGATGGCGGCATCGAACTTGTTCCAGTCCAGCGCCTGCTTGAGGCCCTGGGTCTTCATCACGTCGGTGTGGACGCTGGCGCCGTGGCTGACCGGACCGATGCCCTGGGCCAGGCCGTCGGGATTGATGTGCACGCGCAGGTCGACACCGGTCTGGGCGGCGCGGCGGTCGCGGAAGGCGATCATCTCCGCGAACTTCCAGCCCGTATCGACATGCAGCAAAGGGATCGGCGGGCGCGCCGGATAGAAGGCCTTGAGCAACAGGTGCAGCAGCACCGAGCTGTCCTTGCCGACCGAGTACAGCATCACCGGGTTGCGGAACTCGGCGGCCACCTCGCGCAGGATGTGGATGCTTTCGGCCTCGAGCCGGTCCAGATGGCTCAACGCTTGCGCGGGCAGCGGCGGCGGAGCGGACAGCGGCGGGCTCAGGTCGGGTGACGCACTCATGCGGGCGGACTCATCAAGGCGGGGAGCGGAGGTGGCGGACTGGGCGACGCTCGCCGCCCAGGGTACCGGTCGCTGCGGCCGCGGTCGGCGGAAAGCAGGCTGATCGAGGCGGATCCGCCGCGCTCGGCGGACGCCCGCGCCCGGCCGGACCGGCGGCTGAGCGTGAGGCCATTAGAATTCCCCCGGTTTCGGGGAGGAAATAAGCGCCGGGCATGAGCGCATTACCGAGCATCCTTTCCGCGGCCCGGGAGCCGCTCTTAGCCTGCAGTCTCCCGAAGTCAGAAGCCGACCGCCGTGCCCGCCGCCGCCCTGTCCGCTCCAGCCCTGTCCGCACCGCCCTCACTGGCCACTCCGCTGCCCGTGGACCGGCTCGATTCGCTCGCCCGCCTCACCGAGGGCCTGGACCACAACAGCCTGTGGTGGTTGTCCGGCTATGCCGCCGGCCTGGCCCGCGCCGGCGCCGGCAACGTCGCCGCCCTCGCCGCTCCGGCCGCGAC